>DCIC01000021.1:0-2820 GCA_002315825.1 Bacteroidales bacterium UBA1736
GGATTATTGACAGCCATTTCTCGGAAGGGAATCAGATAGTCCTTTGAAAGTTTCCCGGAGATAACAGGGAAGACAAAATGGATGTCAGGATGTATGAGTTTGGAAATTTTCGGATTCTCATCCTCCCGGTAAAAAAGGTACTGAAGAAATGCCATACATAAAGGAAATGCTCCGCCGCCATTGTTCTCGTGAAGCATTATTGCGTGAGGCACCTTACCCGAATCTACCATCCAGGACAAGGATTTAATCAGGCTTTCATTTCCTTTTATATCGTCAAATCTCATATTGTCCTCGAAATTGAGAATATCGCAATCTCTTTCAAAAAGTCCTTTGCTCTGGAAGGCGGTAAAACTTCAAGAGCGGCAATTGCCTCCTCCACGTATCCGTTCACCTTTTGCTGAGCATATTCCATTCCCTTTGAATTCCTTACAAAGTCAATTATCCGAGCGGCATTGTCGGGATGTTCTTCCATCTGAGAGACCATCAGTCTCAACTTGGTTTCAATGTCAAGATTCGTTTCCTTGAAAGCTCCCAACAATGGCAGGGTTATTTTTTTCTCCTTGATATCGACACCCACCGACTTTCCCAAACGGCCGTCCCCCTGATAATCCAGAATGTCATCTTTGATTTGGAAAGCCATACCCATCGAAACCGCATACTTTCTTGCTGCATCAACAAAGATTCCGGGGGCATCCACCGACACAGCCGCCGATACACAAGCCGACTCGAACAGAGATGCCGTCTTGCAATAAATAATCTTTAAATAATCTTCCTCTGTTGTATCCCCTTGAATAGATTTCTGAAGCTGAATCATCTCTCCTCTCGTCAAATCCCCCAGAGTCTTGGAAAATATCCGCATCACGGTACCCCGATCACCGACAATACTTATCAGATCCATCGCCTTCGACAGCCAATAATCACCGATCAGGACTGCAGGTGTCGCGCCAAGCCTTGCAAATATTGTAGGGACGCCGCGACGGGCAGCACTGTTATCCACCACATCGTCGTGAAGCAGAGATGCGTTATGAATGAGTTCAGCAACAGCCGCATAATGACAGCTCTTCTCGGTCACCTGCCCGTTTGAGCAAGCAGATGCCATCAACAATGACATCAACGGTCTCAATTGCTTCCCTGAATGCTGGAAAATGAATCTGTTCGCCTCATTGAGAAGTTCAATCTCACTGTCAAGGGATTCGCGTATCAAGTCTTGAGTTCTGCCCCAGATATCCCCCAGAAAAGACTCAATGCCGGCTCTGAAAGCCAAGAAATCTACCATAAAATCAGAAGAAGATTCCCACTGAAATATTAAGGCCGTGGAAGCCCTGTCTTGTCTTGATTGACTCTGTCACCTTCGAGAGATACTGATCCAATCCGCAATTGTCAAAATTCCAGAAATACTTGAATGCCACCTGTACGTGCTTGACAATCATCACACCGGCACCTACACCCAATCCATATTCAAAACGGCTGCTGAGCTCATTGAGATCAAACTGCTTTTTCCATTCTCCAAGAGAGGGCAACTGGAGATAACCACTGCCAGAAAGAGCATATCCCACAAAAGGTTCAACAAAGAGATAAGGCTTGGCAACAATCAAATCAAGGCCCCACTGTACCTGGACCGGGAGTTCGAGATAGCCGAACTTTGTACTTCCCGTATCTTCCCAGGAAGCCGCCTTCGAGCTGTACACAAGCTCGGGCTGGATTGCGAAGCCAAGAAGCAAGGGCTGATTGAATGCAAGGCCCGCCTGAAAACCGGGTGCCGATGACAAGTCAATTGAGCTAAGCTCACTGGCAAGGCTCATTTTGGAAGAAGTGTAGCCGCCGACAATGCCAAGCCTGCCTCTTCCGGTCACGGACAAAGAGAGGCAAAGGGCAAAAATCAAAAATAAAGTCCTTTTCATAATCACTATCCCAAAAGAGCATTCAACTTAGCCTGAATGTCAGCCTTCGATACCAGCCCTACACTTCTGTCCACAATCTGCCCATCTTTATAATAAATCAAAGTGGGAATATTGCGAATACCGCACTGAACTGATATTTCATCTGCATCATCAACATTACACTTGGCGACAACGACTTTACCGTCATACTCAGCAGCTATTTCCTCCACTATCGGCGATAGCATACGGCAAGGGCCACACCACGTAGCCCAGAAATCAACGAGGACAGGCTTGTCTGAAGCCAGAATCTCGGA
The DNA here is from genome assembly GCA_002315825.1 of Bacteroidales bacterium UBA1736. GTDB lineage: Bacteria > Bacteroidota > Bacteroidia > Bacteroidales > UBA932 > Cryptobacteroides. The sequence goes on from DCIC01000021.1 coordinate 2,195, forward strand.
AAAATTGGTGTTGGTTACTGTCTGTTCCATATATAAAAAAATCCAATCCCACAAATATAAGAAAATGGGATTGGATTTCAAATGATATTGCGCCAAGGCCTATACCATCGCCTCAATATTCCAAACAAAAGCCCTCAAACCCAACTTCTTGGATTCCTGATCCATTGCACGGACACAGTCAAGAATCTCGGTCACTTTCTCGTCAGGAACGATGGTCAGAACAGCATCATTCATAGCCGGCCAAGCGTGATTGCCAAGATGAGGCACTCCATCCTCACTTCCGCAACCTCCGACATCCTGCCACTTTGTAAATCCCCTCTGAGCGAGTTTTTCAAGCATTATGACAATCTCATCACCGTATGCTTGATCATATGTTATGAATATTGCTTTCATATCTTTGCATTTTTCTTGTTCTCTGAACGCGTAGCGAATGAGCAATAGACAGTAGGAATCAGAACCAGAGTGACCAATGTCGAGACAGTAAGTCCCCATACCACCGTCATACCTAATGGACGCCACATCTCAGCTCCTTCCCCCTGTCCAAGAGCCATAGGAAGCATACCGAGAACAGTCGTCAATGTTGTCATAAGGATAGGGCGAAGACGCCTCTTGGCGGCATCTACTGA
>DCIC01000021.1:2906-3184 GCA_002315825.1 Bacteroidales bacterium UBA1736
ACAACGATACCCAGCAGAATCAAAATACCGATCATAGCCATAACGCCCAAAGGTGTTCCGGTCAATGTCAAACCCATAAACACACCCACGAAAGCGAAGGGCACAGAGAACATTATCACGAACGGGCTCATAAATGATTCAAACTGAGAAGCCATAACCATATATACCATAAGAACGATCAGAATCATTAGCGTGATCAAATCCCCGAACATATCTTGCTGATCCTCATAATCACCGGCAATTACTGTAGAAAGTTCCGACGGTACATCGATCTGGTC
>DCIC01000137.1:0-135 GCA_002315825.1 Bacteroidales bacterium UBA1736
TCTTGACGAGGGACCTTTTGAAGAAGAGAATCCGCTTGCGGACAATCTCCCAGTAGCCCCGGAGGAGCCTGTTGAGCCGGAGGAGGAGCTCGAAGCACCGGAGGCTGAGGTTGAAATGCCGGAGGTTGAGGTAGA
>DCIC01000137.1:261-2252 GCA_002315825.1 Bacteroidales bacterium UBA1736
GGATGCCGAGCCCGAAGCACTTCAGGAGGAGCCTGTTGCACGGGAGGAGGAACCAGAAGTGTTGTTTGATGACTTTGTCGAGGACTTCCCTGTATCTCCCAAGAAATTGGCGGTGATTGACGTTGTTCCCGACGCACCCTCGTGGAAGACCGACCGACCCGGTGTGCAGGTCAAGAATATTTTGAGCGCAATCTCGCTTAATGACCGCATCTCGTTTATCAGCGGGCTATTCCATAAAGATCCTCTTCTGTTCCAGAGCACTCTGAACAGGATTAACTCTATGACCAGTTTCCAAGAGGCTGAGGAATATGTCCTGCGCAATTTCCCTGAGTGGAAGCTTGACTCGGATGCCGTATATCGTTTCATGATGGCTGTCAGGAGAAGATTCAATTGACGCTTTATGGCAGGTAAACTGTATATCGTCCCCACCCCTGTGGGCAATATGGAGGATATGACGTATCGCGCGGTCAGAATCCTCTCTGAGGTGGACCTTATTCTTGCGGAAGATACCAGAACATCTTCAGTGCTCCTTCATCATTATGAAATAAAGGCTCGATTGCAGTCTCATCATAAGTTCAACGAACATCAGAGTGTCAGTCTTATAAAGGAAAGGATACTTTCGGGGATGAATGTGGCTTTGATAAGCGATGCCGGTACGCCCGGAATCTCGGACCCCGGTTTTCTCCTTGTCAGAACCTGCGCTGCTGAAGGGATTGAGATCCAGACATTGCCCGGAGCCACTGCTTGCATTCCGGCGATTGTGTCTTCCGGGCTGCCTTGTGACAAGTTCTGCTTCGAGGGTTTTCTTCCTCAGAAAAAGGGAAGGCAGACTCATCTCAGAAGCCTTGCCGAGGAGCATAGGACAATGGTTTTTTATGAATCTCCTTATCGTCTGGTCAAGACGCTGGACTCTCTTGCAGAGGTCTTCGGGCCTGAAAGAGAGTGTTCGGTGGCACGGGAGATTTCAAAAGTACACGAACAGCACAGCCGGGGTACGCTATCTGAAGTTGCGGACTGGTATCGTGAGCACGAGCCCAAGGGGGAAATAGTGATTGTTGTGGCGGGTAAGCCCACACGGAATAGAAAGAATGAGGAGGGAGATTATGAGGAGTCTGAGATTAAGAAAGAGGTTTAGCGCATCAGTTAAAACCGGAATTATCGCTTTTGCTTTTTTATTTGCCGGCTTCCAGTTTGGGGAGTTGTTCTCCTCTTTATTGCATACATCCGGGGAGCCGTTTACCGAGTTCAATGCCGCGCTGAATACCTCGCTGTCAGATGCTCCGGCTCCGCCTCCGCGGGCCTCGGGCATTGATAGCTCTTCGAAATCCCGCAAATACCCATCGAAGCAGTTTACGGGGGCCGGAGGGAAAGGACAATCACCTTATTTGCACTCACGCAAGGCCCGAGAGGTAGAGTCATTCAGTTTCAATCCCAACACTGTGTCGGGGGAAGATCTTCAAAGACTGGGATTTACAGAGAAACAGGCAGGAGCCATCATTAATTACCGGCAAAAAGGGGGACGTTTCAGGCGCAAGTCTGATTTTGCCTCATCCTTTGTTGTGAGTGACAGCGTGTTCCGACGGCTTGAGCCTTATATCGAGATACCTTTGGTGGACTTGAATGAAGCGGATTCGGCCGCACTTGACGACTTGCCCGGGATAGGACCCTATTTCGTGTCAAAAATCATTGCATATCGATCCAGGCTCGGAGGCTTTTCATATCAGGAACAATTGATGGATATCAAGAATTTTGATTCACTCAAATATGATGCTGTTAAGGATTTGATATATGTGGGCCGCAAGAGGATATATCCTTTGTGGACTCTCCCGGAGGATTCTCTGGTGCTCCATCCCTACATCGGAAAATATGCGGCCCGCGGGATTATTCTATATAAAGAAAACACCCCACCGGAAGAGTGGAGTGTTGAAAATCTTGATAGGGCCGGAATCCTCAAGGCCGGGATGGCTGAGAAACTCTCTGCCTGTTTAGAA
>DCIC01000137.1:2425-8119 GCA_002315825.1 Bacteroidales bacterium UBA1736
ACAACTTCTTAGAATGAAAGTGCGATCTGGATGAAGTCGTCAGCCTTGAGTGCTGCACCGCCGATAAGACCACCGTCGATGTCACTCTGAGCGAAGAGCTCTTTGGCGTTGGAAGGCTTGCAGCTGCCACCATAGAGAATGGTGGTGTCATCAGCAACTGTCTGGCCGAATTTCTCAGCGATGACTTTGCGGATGCAGGCGTGAATCTCCTCGGCCTGCTCTGCGGTCGCGGTCTTGCCTGTTCCGATTGCCCATACGGGCTCATAAGCGATGACGATCTTTTTCATATCCTCAGCCGTAAAATTGTAGAGGACGTTTTTGATCTGCTCTGTGCAAACGTCAAAGTGCTTGCCTGCCTCTCTCTCGTCGAGATTCTCTCCGACGCAGAGGATGACTCCAAGACCTGCCTCAAGTGCGAGTTTTGTCTTTACGACGAGTTTCTCATCTGTCTCACCATAGTACTGGCGGCGCTCAGAATGTCCGAGGATAGTCCACTGGCAGCCTACGGAACTGATCATTGCTGCAGAAATCTCACCTGTGTAGGCACCTGATGTGTGGTCTGCGCAGTTCTGGGCTGACAACTCAACCTTCGATCCCTTGATTGCCTCTGCAACGCAATAAAGATTGGTTGCGGGGGGAGCGACGATAAGACCAACGTTTGCGGGTACTTCAACGGATTTGGCTGCTACAGCCTTTGCGAGCTCTACGCCCTCGGGGCAAGTGGTGTTCATCTTCCAGTTGCCGGCAACAATTTTCTTTCTCATATTAAGTGTTGTGTTTGATTTTTCTGAAGCGCAAATTTACTATTTTTGTCACAAAAAAGGAATTCTATTTTCGTGTCCGACGGTACTTTTTTAAACGCCTTCCGATATTATCTCAGTGTGGAGAGGAATATGTCTCCCAACACAGTGTCGGCTTATTGCTCCGATGTCAGGGACTTCCTTGATACTGTAGGGGTGGTGTCCTCTCAGATCACTCGTGAGAATGTGGAGGAGTATTTGAATTCGCTCTCATCGGGAGTGTCCAAACGTACCCAGGCGCGCGAATTGAGCTCTCTGCGCTCGTATTTTGACTGGATGGTGATGGAGGGGGAAATCAAGAAAAATCCCTGTGATATGGTGGATTCACCAAAACTTGGACGATACCTTCCTTCTGTCCTTTCAGTGGAAGAGATAGATGCGATAATGGACTCTGTCCCGCTCGATACTGCCGCAGGACTTAGGGACAGAGCTATTCTTGAAGTGATGTACGGATCCGGCCTGAGGGTTTCTGAAGTGTCCGGTCTGAGGATATCCCTGCTATACATTGAAGAAGGGTTCATATCGGTTGTGGGGAAAGGTAACAAGCAGAGGATAGTTCCACTGGGGGATGTGGCCTCGGATGCTCTGCTGGAGTATCTCAAGGTCCGTCCCGAGCCATATGACAGTCATTCGGAAGACATATTGTTTCTGAATCGTTTCGGCAAGCAATTGAGCCGTGTGTCCATTTTCAAGATGGTGAAACGTCAGGCGCTGGTGGCGGGGGTGGTCAAAGAAATATCTCCCCATACCTTCAGGCATTCATTTGCCACCCATCTTCTTGAGAACGGGGCGGACCTCAGAGCTGTTCAGGAGATGCTCGGACACGAGAGTATTCTCACTACGGAGATTTATACACATATTGATGCCTCCACTTGGCAAAGAACGGTGTTGGAACACCATCCGAGGAGGCGCTGAACTACTTGATATGCAGACTACTACAAGACCGGTAATTACATTGTTCACCGACGGGGCTGCCAGCGGCAATCCCGGGCCCGGCGGTTTTGGCATTGTCCTGAAGTGCCAGGATAAGGAAAAGGAAATATCGGGCGGATTCGCTCTTACTACCAATAATAGAATGGAACTTCTGGCCGTAATAATAGGCTTGGAAGCAATCCGTTGGGAGAACGCAGAGGTTCAAGTGTTCAGCGACTCCACTTATGTTGTGAATGCCATCAATCTGGGCTGGCTGGATTCCTGGGAGAGCAAGGGGTTCAAGAAGGTGAAGAATGTGGACTTGTGGCAACGCTTCATCCCACTGTACAGAAAGCACAGGGTGACGTTCAATTGGGTGAAAGGCCACGCCGGACATCCCGAGAATGAGCGCTGTGACGCATTGGCGGTGGCTGCCTACCATCAAGCGGGACTTCCCTGTGATGAGGGCTATGTCGCAAACGAAAAATAACTATCTTTGTACAACCATTCAGAAGAACAATTATGCAGAATAGCAAACCTATCGTGGGCATTACTCAGGGCGACTCCAATGGCATTGGATATGAGGTCATTATCAAAGCTCTTGCTGACCCCCGTATCCTCGAGTCCTTCATCCCCGTCATATATGGCTCATCCAAGATATTCGGCTTCTACAAGAAGACAATCAATGAGATCGGGCAGATTGATACCAATGTCATCACTTCTGCATCAGAGGCTCACGCCAAGCGTATCAATATAGTCAATTGCATTCCCGACTCCAGCGCTGCCGAGCCCGGGACTTCAACTCCTGACTCCAGCCGTGCGGCGATTGTCTCACTTGAGACAGCAGTCAAGGACCTTGAGGAGGGGAAAATCGACGCTCTCGTCACCGCTCCCATCAATAAGAAAGCGATGTCCGAGGAGGGTTTCAGATATACCGGGCATACCGAGTATCTTCAATCCGTTTTCGCTGTGGATGATGTGGCTATGTTTATGGTGAGCGACAGACTCAAGGTCGGTGTGGTTACCGGGCATATTCCCCTAAAGGACGTTGCAGGCAATATTTCTGTTCAAAAGATTCTGAGCAAGCTCCACCTTATGAAGTCTTCACTCCAGCGCGACTTCGGTGTGGATGAGCCCAAGATTGGAGTGCTCAGTCTCAACCCCCATAGCGGAGATGGTGGACTTCTGGGGAAAGAGGAGCAGGAGATAATTATTCCCGCTATCCAAGCGGCCCAGGCGGAAGGCATACTTGCATTCGGGCCATATTCTCCGGACGGATATTTCGCTCTCGGACAGTATGACCGTTTTGATGCTACTCTTGCAATGTACCACGATCAGGGTCTTGAGCCATTCAAGGCTTTGGTGTTCAATAAAGGGGTCAATTATACCGCCGGACTTCCGGTTGTCAGAACATCTCCCGACCACGGCACGGCATTCGATACGGCGGGGATGGACAAGGCTGATCCGTCTTCGATGATTGCGGCTATCTATATGGCTGTGGATATTGTTAAAAAGCGCGAGGAGTATGATGCCCTCGTGGCAGGGAGACTTAAGGAAAAGCCTGCCGAGTATATCCAAGGCAAAAACGGAAGGCCTCAGATAGCATAATATGGACTCTCTGGCGTCTGTGTTCGCCCGCAACTGTACGGTCCGCAGAATCGACAAAAATCTGGCCCGCTCATTTCTTGAGGCTAACCATAGGTTCGGTGATGCATCCTGCCGCTACAGGTATGGGTTGTTTATCGACAGGACTACAGGCAAGTCAGAACTCAGTCTTCCGGCCGGTACTCTTGTAGCTGTGTCCGAATTTTCAAGTGCCAGAAAGATTTTGTCGGATGGTTGTATAGTCCGCTCTTATGAATGGATAAGGTATGCTTCCCTTTCCGGCTTGAGAGTCGTAGGGGGTATGAGTAAAATGCTCTCGACCTTTGTCGAACAGGTCCATCCCGATGATGTGATGAGTTATGCTCCTTCGGATTGTCCGGATGGGGGAGATGCTTACAGCGTCCTCGGCTTTGAGTCAGAAGGTGATGTCGTCCGTCCCGGATTCGTCAATAGAAAGTTCCGCAAGCGCTTTGTTTATTGAATCATAGCTATACCCCCTTCCGGCTGCGAACCTAAATAGCTTGGCCCTCTTTTGGGGAGTATCTTTAAGTGAGCGCGATTTTGCCTTCAGAGCTTTGACCAATTTGTCATCAGCCTTTTCGGAGTTGATCTGCCTGTAGGCCTCGTCTGCCATTTCTCTGGAAATGCCCTTGGCGTGCAGGGCATAGGCAATCTTTGCCGGACCCCATCCCGAGATTTCCGCTTTCTCCCGTGTATATGCCAAAGCATATCTGGAGTCATCCACAAACCCATCCTTCAGGAGCGCTTCGAGTATTAGTCCGGCCTCGGCTGTATCTCCGTCCAGAGCCTTTATGGCCTTGGCCAGAATATCGGACGAGGAATATTCCCGCCTTGCGCAGAGGGACTGCATACGGCTCAGAACCTTATTGTCCATTGTGCTTTCCTGCCAGCATTCCACAGGCTGCGAGGATGTCTTCGCCTCTGGATGCTCTGATTGTACAAGTGATGCCGTGGGCGTTGAGCCTGTCTCTGAAATTCTCCATTACCATATCGGGCGACGGCTCCATCGGAAAGTCGGGGATTTTATGGAAGCGGATGAGATTGACCCTGCATTCCAATCCTTTCAGGAGCCTGATCAGGCCGTCTTCGTGACGCTTGCTGTCATTGAATCCGCTGAACATAGTGTATTCGAAACTGACTCTTCTCTGCCCGCTGAAATCATACTCTCTGAGAAGCGCTATGACATCCTCAATGTGGTAAGCCTTTTGAACCGGCATTACGGAAAGTCTTTCATCCGGAAAAGGATTGTGAAGACTGATTGCAAGATGGCAGCGGCTTTCGTCCAGAAAGCGTTTGAGGTATGGCAATACTCCGATTGAGGAAAGGGTAATCCTCTTGGGACTCCAGGCGAATCCCCATTCGGCAGTCAGGGCGGTTATGGCTCTGGATACATTTTCATAATTGTCCAGAGGCTCTCCCATTCCCATAAAAACCGCATTTGTCAACTGCTCGCTTTCGTCCACGGAGATAAACTGATTGAGGATATCCGCAGCGTCAAGGCTTCCGTGGAATCCCTGTCTTCCTGTCATACAGAATCTGCATCCCATTTTGCATCCCGACTGGGATGAGACGCACAAGGTCCTTCTGTCTTCGTCCGGAATGATGACAGCCTCGATGGCGGTGCCGCTCTCCTTTACAGGGAACAGATATTTTTTTGTGCCGTCGCTGGAAAGCGCGTATCCCAGAGGATCGGCTGTCCCCAAGTCATAGCACTCGGACAGCTTTTCCCTTCCGGCCTTGGAAATATTGGTCATTTCGTCAAAAGAGCGTACCCTCTTGACATACATCCACTGTGCTATCTGCTTTCCGGTATAGAGTGGAAGGCCTAATTCCGCTACCAGAGACTTGAGCTCTTCCGGATTCTTCCCCAGTAATTTTTCTTTCATAAACTTCACAAAGATAGGAATAATATCCCTTTGCAGCATCCGATTATTTTCATAACTTTGTGTGATAACTAATAAACTTATAACATTATGGCTAAAGAAGTTGAAGTACAGGCATTTGATGCGGATTCGGCAAAGCTGAAGGCATTGCAGGCCACGATCGACAAGATTGAGAAAGATTACGGGAAAGGTACGATCATGAAGTTGGGGGATCAGCCACAATGGGACGTGCAGGTTATTCCGAGCGGATCCATCGCTCTTGACCACGCCCTTGGTATTGGAGGATACCCAAGGGGCAGAATAATTGAAATATATGGCCCGGAGTCCAGCGGTAAGACGACCCTGGCGATTCACGCAATCGCACAGGCTCAGAAATCTGGAGGCATCGCTGCTATGATTGATGCGGAACACGCATTCGACCGCACTTACGCCAAGGCTTTGGGCGTGAATCTGGATACATTGCTCATTTCCCA
>DCIC01000083.1:0-4479 GCA_002315825.1 Bacteroidales bacterium UBA1736
AGCACAGCAACACAGACAGACATTCCCAAAAAGACAAGCACAACAGTCAGGAAAGCCCGCCCCACCGATCCAGTCCCGGACATCCTGGAAACCGAGGATGCGATGCTCAGCATCACCAAAGGGATAATGATGACAAATATCAAATTGAGGAAAATCTTTCCTATCGGAGCTACAATAGAGGCCGCTGAGCCAAAGAATACCCCGAAGAGACCTCCCAGAATAACTCCGGAAAGAAGGAATATTGTCGATTTGTTGTTTGCAAAAAACGGGTTCATCACTCACAAATATAATCTATTTTGTTTGATTGAATCACATATTGTATTTTTGCCCATACAGAATTTTCCGTTATGAGAACATTGATGACATCATCCATCCTTTGCCTGCTTCTCGCAGTGACAATGTCAGCTCAGGGGATTATGCCCGATGCAGAAGACAGCACACCCTACAGCATCGCCCATAGAGGCTGCCATATCGACGGACTTGTCCCCGAGAACAGTATTGACGGAGTGGAAATGGCCGCAAAATATGGATTCCGAGCCATCGAATGCGATGTCCATTATACCAGAGACAGCATAATGATATTGATGCACGACAGCACTATCAACCGCACGTGCCGTCAAAAAGAGGGATACCTGCAAATCGGCAGCCCGGTCAGATACTCCGACCTGGACTTTGAGTCTCTGCGTCGCGATTATGTTCTCGCTTCCGATGATCCCTCACTTCGGTCTCAGATACCCACATTTGAAGAAGAGCTGCTGGCCTGCAAGCAATTCGATATCGTTCCCCTCATCCATTCGGATTTGCCTGAAGCCTATCAGTTGGCATACGATATGCTCGGAGACAATTTTATCGCATTCGATTCCAATTATGAATCAATGCAGCAGGCAAGAAGGATTTCCGAAGGCTGCTTGATTCTTTGGGACCCGGGTACCCGCAACGCATATGAAGTCATTGAGATGCTCAAAGCAATCGGCGGCAGATGTGGGGTGTCGTCAATGAAGAAGGAATTGCTCACCTCAGAATATGTTTCCACCTTGAGAGAAGCAGGACTCGCAGTCCAGGAATCCATATGGAGCTCCCCCTGGGAGATGGACGGAGTCGATAGAGGATGCAATATCGTACTCTCCGACTTCAGTCTTTTCAGCACCTCCGAGTCAAGAGCGGAAGCCGACATCCAGAACATCGGCATCTCGGGCAGGACCCTTGAAGCAGGAGAAAGTCTCTATTTCGACTGGGAAGACATGGAATTCGGGAGCATCGAAATCAGCTTGGAGTTGTCCGGATCGGTAGATATCCAGATTAATGGGACATACGATTATGCTCTTTCGGGAGAAGGAGTCCACAGAACAGGCGGTTGGCGCTTCTATGACAAAGGGGCAGAAATAAAGGTAACCGCCAAGGAAAAGACCCTGATCAGTCACCTTATCGTGAATGTATTGTGCTATTAGCGAACGATTATCCTCTCTCCGATTCGAAGTATCTTCTTTGAACTGATACCGTTGAGCTGACATATCTTCGTGACGGTTGTATTGTATTTCTTCGCAAGTCCTCCCAAGGTGTCTCCGGAGCGGATAGTGTGAACAATCCTTGATGCGGCAGCCTCGCTCTCCTCATCCGTCTGACCATAATGAGAGTAAATACTATAATAATGACGTTTGAGCACGAGTACCGAATCTCTGACCGTACCCGTTTCAAAATCCACGACTCTCGAAGGATCAAAAGTCTGCCCCTTATACCTTACCTCAAAATGTAGATGAGGCCCCGTACTGCGTCCGGTGCTGCCGCCAAGACCGATTATCTCACCCGCTTTTACCACCTCATTGGGCTCCACAAGGATTTTGGACAAGTGGCCATAATAAGTCTCCAGACCACTGGGATGACGGATGATTACAAGATTGCCATACCCTCCGGTGACTGAGGTGGTACCGATATACCTTACTATTCCATTGAATGCAGCCTTTACCGTGTCTCCGACGGCAAGGGGGACATCAATGCCGTTATGCTCCCTTGTCCTGCGGAATTTATATCCCGAATGCACTTTGCCCGTAATAGGGGCGCAAAACGGATTCTGATCATCCACAAGGCAAAGATCCACTTCTTCCGGCAGATCAGTTGCCTTCACATTCTTGAATGCATGAAGGACCTTATTGTTCCAATCATCATAAAACCCGGCTGTGTCTATAACGGGGCGCCCCATATCCCTATACTCCCAGGTATGGTCCGCAAACAAGACAATCTTTGTAAACTTATCTTTTGTATCAAGCGTATCGATAGCAGTCTTTACATCCTGTCCATACAAGGCAGAAGGCAGAAAAACGAGAGTTATTGCAAATACTAAAGAAAAAACATATCTCATAATGGATTCCTATTTCATCAATGACAGAAGATATTTGCACTTATCCGGATTGCCCATAGTTTTGCCGGCATCGCAGGACAGCTTGACACAGTCCTGCCATTTTCTTGACTCGGTAATACGCCCCTTCACAAGCTTGATGACAATATTCATATAGCCGCAGTCTTTCACGTCGCTGGTGATATGAGTTCCGATTCCATAAGAATCCTTGACCTTTCCCTTGCAGTAATTATGAATTTCTATCGCCCGGTCCACATTGAGCCCGTTCGAAAATACAATCTGTTTGGTCATTGGATCAATTCCCAGCGACTTGTATTTCTCCACAATTTTGTCCACCTGTTCTTCCTCAACCCCGCTATCCACTCGAAGGCCTTTATACATCATTGCCATACGTTTGGAAAGATTATTGAAAAACATTTGGTCTCCGAAACAGTCGTAAAGAAAAATACCGTTATCGCCATCATAGACATCGCTGAATTTCTTCATCACATTGAAATTGCACTCCCACACACCGCTCACAATCTCCTCAAACGAAATCAATTGATGGGACATAGTACCCAAACACTTGGTCCGGTATTTCTTTGCAAGCCAGACGTTGCTCGTACCGGTAAACACACCATCCCATTTCCTGGAGTCATACACATCCTTCATCACGCCTATCGCCATTTCCTGATGTGCAGCACTGAATCTGCGCCTTGTGCCCATATCGCCTACCACTAGACCGGCGGAGAAGAGACGTTCCGCCTTGGCGGCAGCCCGTTCACGCTCAAGAACTTCATCATATTTCTCAAAATCACCATAGTGCATATGCATAAGTTCCGAAATGGTCGCCAGAATAGGCATCTCCCACATTATGGCAGAGAACCATTTCCCTTTAATGGAAATATTCAGGTGCCCTTCCTCATCCTGAGATATGCTCACTTCATTTGGATTGAATCGAAATCCTTTCAGGAATGTAAAATACCATAGCGGAAGGAAGTAACAGGAGCTGCGCATATATTCAACTTCCTCTTCCGTGATGACAACGTCCCGCATTGCATCAACCTGATCCCTTAGAATCCTGTCGAAGCCCTTGGGATAAACCGTCTGACCCCTGTCATAGAACGCATACTCAACTTCGGCGCGGGGATACTTCTGCAGAATATAATACTGGCAGGTGAAAGTATATAAATCGTTGTCAGTGAAATGTGTGATTATCTGTCTCATCTCAAGGTATAAATTATCAAGCCCTGCGGCTTTCTTCAAGCAAATTCCCAAATTCTTCAATATCAGCGCAAACAAGAGAAGGCTTGCGCGGAGCCTCATTCACTATCTCCATCGTAGTCTCTCCCGAAAGGACAAGTACGCCGAAAGCTCCGGCCCTGAGTGCCATCTCTATATCAGTATAAATCCTGTCTCCGACCATAGCTATCTGCGAAGGTTCAAGCCCCTTCTGCTCGCAGATACCCGAAAGCATGTTCGGGTCAGGTTTACCCAGAGTAATGTCGGGGCAACGTCCTGTCGCACTCTCAAGGCACTTGCATATCGACCCACAATCGACAAGCACCGTGCGCATATCAGTAGGACAGACCTTATCAGGATTGGTCGCCAGATATGGAAGGCCCTGTGATATCCACCAGGCTGCACGGCAGAGGCGCTTGTATTCCAAGGTCATATCGAATGCAACAACCACAATATCGGGGACATCATCAGGCGATTCAGTTGTAGAAATGAACCCGGCCTCTTCAAACTGGGATATCATGGAAGGAGTACCCAGAAGAAAAAGCTTTCTGGCCTCCGGGTAATGGGACCTGATATAGGCAATCATTGCCAATGTAGTGGTATACATCTTCTCCGGAGTTGCTGGTATACCCATTCCCGAAAGTTTCTTCAGATAATCATTCAAAGACTTGGACGGGTTGTTGGTAAGGAATGAATAAGTAATTCCCAAATCATCCAGTTTCTTGAGGAAAGGTATGGTGTATGGAAAAATTGTATTGCTCAGATAGATAGTTCCATCCATATCCAAAGCAACGTGCTTGATCAGGGAAAGCTGTTTCTTAAGTTGTTCTTCCATTATTCAATTCATAAGTCTTGTCATAATCCAATGCGGCCGCGAGTATGCTGATGGGATTAAGCACTTGCAG
>DCIC01000083.1:4650-9303 GCA_002315825.1 Bacteroidales bacterium UBA1736
AGCAATCAATTCCATCCCGGGTATCATTCTTAATAGACTGATGGAGAAAAAGCTCCACCCCAACTTGCCCATATGGCAAGCAGTGTGATACGCAACCTTCCCCGTCCAGTCCTTTTTGAAAACAAGTTTCACTTTCCCTGATTCGACACAATCATAAATCCATTTGGTCACGAGCATCAGATGCGACCTGACATCCGAGTTATCAATATGGAGAATATGCTCATATTCGTCACGCATTGTAAAAGTACAAGTGGAGCTGGATGTGAGCACGGCCTCGGATGAAGAAAGGGCACGCCGCATAGACGAAAGATTTATATCGGCATTTTTTCTTGCCGCATTCTCAAAGCCATTGGAAAGCAATGCCACTCCACAGCATTTCTCCTTGTCCAGGAGCTTCACCCCATAGCCGCAGGCGTTCAGGAGCATAACAGTATCCTTACCCAAAGCCGGATAATTATAATTCACATAACATCCGTGAAAATAACTCACATATCGAGAGAATCGGCTCTGATCCGGAGCCATCTTCTTGAACCATTTTTCAAAGGTCATATGAGAGTATTTCGGAAAAGTTTTGCGTCTGTCAACTCCTACAGCATTCATAATCTTCCCTACAGAGTCAAGACTCAGCGCAGCATTGACGACGTTTGCCACAGGGGAAGCCAAAGAGCCCATCAAATCAGTATGGGAAAGGGCAAAATCACGAAGAGGCCTGGAAGTCCGGCCGTATTTCAAACGTGCATTCTGGATAATGTCACCAACCCTCACGGATGAAGGACAAGCAACTTCGCAGCGTTTGCAGTTGAGACAGTACTTGAGGGCCTTATCATAATAGTCGGGATCTTTCAAACGATATCTCTCCCCGTCGGGTCCGGCCTGTTTTGGCCCCGGATAAGAGGGATTGACCGACATCATAGGACATACCTGAGTACAGATATTGCATTTGAGGCAATTCTCGAAATTATTGCAACTTATATTATCCTCCTGCATACCTCCAACGCTGAATTAATTATTTCTACCTGCCCGGAAAGTATCTCTCCCGCTGCATATAGGTTTTCTATCACCCTTCCCGAGATCATCACTCTCTGAGAGGAATCCGTGGCAAGTCCAAAACACTCGAAAGGCTGAGTAGAATTGATATCGGGTGAGCACCAGGCTGCCGGATCGTGGTCATATTCTACATCCGCACCGAATATCGGCTCATAGATGATATCCTTTGTACTGCGCAGACCGCCACTGAAAAACTTTCCGGTGGACAGAATAAATGACTGCGCCGCCAAGGGTGTATTCTCGAGATTACGGGTAAACACTTTCACAAGCCGGTCAGAGTCAAACTCTCCCCGGACCACTGAATCACCGGAAAAGAGCACACCGCCCAATGCGACAAACTCTTCTCTTGGAGCATTATTCAAACTGAGCCCCTCAGATACAGCCGCGCAAGACTTCCCGACCTTCAGAAGTTCCACTCCGGCAGAAAGGCCGGCAAGACCTCCTCCAATTATCACTACATCAAAGCTCATCCTTAAATGTTTTTCTCATAAATTCGGCTTCGCGAAGAGACTCTCCCCAACACACAGGAGCCATACCCTTCCATCTCTCAGCGACATATTCTCTGATAAGGATGGGAGCCATCTCGGGATGGCCGAGAAGCTCGGCAAGGACGGCTGCAGCCTTTTTAATGCAGAAAGATCCCTGACAGGTACCCATTCCTATTCTGGTCCGCCTCCTGAGGTCCTCCAGATTTGTCACCCCGAGATTCTTGACTGCATATTCCACTTCAGCTCTTGTAACGTGTTCACATTCACATATAAGCTCAGACTTTGCCTCAAAATCCATCTTGGAAATAAGCGTCCCCTGCCTTCCCCTTGCAGCTTTCTGCGCCATCCCCTTACAGTTGACATCCTCATTTTCCGATCCGGGAAGAGGCTGGGAGGCAGTACTGCATTTTTTACTGACATTAAGCTTTCTGCACACCAGATCTGTTGCCATCTCACCCATCAGTCTGTAACTGGTCAATTTACCTCCGGTAATACTGATAAAGCCTCCGATACCATCTCTGGTTTCGTGATCCAAAAGCACAATTCCTCTTGAAATCGACCTTCCGCTGGGATCGCTGTCCGAAGCCACAAGTGGTCTGACTCCCGCATAAGCTCTCAGCACTCTGGTGCTTGCAAGCGAAGGTGCAAGCTTGCACCCTTCCTGAAGGAGAAGGTTGACTTCCTCCGCGGTGACGTGCATATTGTCACATTCCTCCATAGGGACTCTGTCCGACGTGGTCCCTACAACGCACACAACATCCCCGGGAACTAGAATATCAGCATTGGCAGGCTTTCTGCACCTGTTTATCACCATCCTGTTGACCCGGTGCGCGAATATAAGCAATGCTCCTTTTGCCGGGTACATTGCGATATTTGCACCGGCCATAGCCGCTATCTTCTGACCCCATATACCAGCCGCATTTACAGTAATGGTGGCACGCGCCTCTGTCTCTTGCCCGGATCGGGTATCGCGAAGTCTGACTCCGACAACTTTCCCGGATTCGATGATAAATGATGTAACCTGAGTGTATGTGCGTATTTCAGCCCCGTGAATCTTTGCGTCAAGCGCATTTGCCGCACAAAGACGAAAAGGATCAACTGATGCATCAGGGACCTTGACTGCGCCTATGATATCCTTATTGACCGACGGCTCCATTTTCAAAGCCTCAGAAGGGTCTATGGCACTGGCATCAATTCCAGCAGCACGGCAACTTTCAATAAAGGTCTTTTGATACGAGAGATCATCTTCGGGGAGTGTAATGAACAATCCCTCGGTAGGCTCCACGCAGTTGGACGCCACTCTTCTCAATATACGGTTCTCTCTTATGCACTCTGCTGCAGAATCCTTGTCCGTAACGGCATATCGTGCACCGGAATGAAGAAGTCCGTGATTACGGCCGCTGGCTCCTTGAGCTATGTCACCGCGCTCGACAACAAGGGTTTTGAGCCCCCGCAATGAACAATCACGGGCCGTACCCAGTCCTGTAACGCCTCCGCCGATTATTATAACGTCAAAATCAGTCCTCATTTGATATCGAAGCTGTGAACTCTCTTGCTCTATCGTATCCTCCCATAGGAGCCTTCCACATACTTGCAAAGACCAGCGAGCCGATAAGACCTACAACAATGAATGTTATGAACACCCACTTCCATCCAAAATGATCCGCCACGATACCGACTCCAAGCGCTGAAAGCGCAGAACCCACATATCCACAAATCCCGGTCAGCCCATTAGCCGTTGCGGAAGCCTCCTTTGTCGCGTGATTGGCGGCACCGATGCCTATCAACGCCTGAGGGCCATAGATAAAGAATCCGGCCAAGGCAAGAACAGCTATACTAATGCCTACAGGCAAGCTGATCAAGGCAAATATCGCCAGACATATCACGGACATCAGCATTGAAAAAAGACAAACCTGATGGGCTTTTCCTTTGAAAAGACGATCACAGGCCCAACCGGCCAGAATCGTTCCGGCAATAGCCATCAATTCAAACAAAGCTATACTCCAAGAAGCACTCTTGATATTCATTCCGCGGTCTTCGGTAAGGAATTTAGGTCCCCAGTCAAGTACTCCCATACGAAGAACATATACGAACACATTTGCTATCGATAGTGTCCAAACATATTTGTTTTTGAAAACCATATGGACAAGGAAAGCCTTGTGGGCGCCTTTCTTGCCCTCAGTCGCCTGTTTTCCTGTCTCAGTACCCACGATTTCAGGCAATCCGACACTCTGAGGCGTATCCTTCAAAGCCCAAAGGCCCAAAATCGCGCCACCCACAGCAACAATTCCAGGAATGAAGAAGCACCAGCGCCAAGCCCCATAATGAGTAGCGAATGACATCACTTTTGCAGTCTGATCCGCCTGGCTCATAGTGTCCCACCCAGTGACAGTGTTTGAAAGATTGGCCGTGATTGCAGCAACTATGCTGCTGTTGCCACTCATATCAGCGCCCATATTTGTCATTATCAATCCGCACACCACGACTGCGCTGCAGGCGCCGATCGAATGGGAAGTATTCCAGATGCTCATTTTCGTTGCAAGCTCATTGGGAGCAATCCATTGGGGAAGCATTCTGGCGCAGGGCGGAAATCCGAAACCCTGAAAATAATTGTTGAATACTATCGTGATACCCATCACAAGAATGAGCATATTGACAAACTGCGGTCCTTCGTGAACACCGGTGATCCAATAACTCAAGTCAATTCCGAATCCAAAGCAGAAATTGGCTATTGCGCACAGAATCAGGCCTATAGACATAAACACCTTGGTACTGACTCTCTCAACGATGAAACCATTGATAAAACGGCTCGCTCCATATACCAGAGAGGCCATTGCAATGATGATACCGAAGCTGGTATTAGAAATCCCATACTCTGCCGTAAGTCCTGGCATAGCGATGGAGAAGTTCTTTCGTACAAAATAAAAAAGTGAATACACTATCATCGACACGATGATTGTATGCCACTGCCAAGCTTTGAATGTTCGTTTCATCTGTGAGACTGAATATTGGACTATTAACTCACAAATATACAAAAAAACGGAGGAATCCCCGTTTTTTATTGAATGTCGAGAAGAGGCGACTCGAACGCCCGACCCCTACGTCCCGAACGTAGTGC
>DCIC01000011.1 GCA_002315825.1 Bacteroidales bacterium UBA1736
ATAGAGTAATAATTGCATCAAAGTTTGCTTTCGGTTTGTCTAGGTACTCAGTTTTAAAGAATGAGATCAGAAATGAGTCTCATTCTCTTACCACGGAGATGCTGCTCCATAAGCTCCAAAAGGTACTTGGAGTCTTCTACAGGTGCAATATCCATTAGTTCTCCCGTGCTGAAATAATTGAAAACCTGCTGCATCTGAAGATCAAGTTTCTCGCAGGATGGATTCTCTTTATTGATGATTCCACTGGCACTATTCGAAGAAACGACAAGACGATCAATGCCGTCAGGATTATCAAACGACAAATCTATTATACGTTCTTCTCCTTTTGCATTGATAAATCGGAAGTGGAATTCCCTCTTTTTCTCTTTTGCAAGGAATGAGAGCGAAATGGAAATCAGACCTTCTTGCTTATCTTCAGAAAGTGAGTAAACCAGGCTGGTTTCCAATACGCGTTCTGGGCGGGCATCATCACGTCTGACCTGATTCTTAATGAGCCTAGGATGCAGGTCTCTATAGCCAAAGTAGATGAACATCAGATCAAGGACATGAACGAGGTCATCATCAACTCCGAAATCGCTCATTGTTCTTGACTCGGAACCCGTTGGAAGGTACTTCTGGTAGATGATGTCGCAGCTGTCCAAGATGAAGCCTTCGGATTGCAAGCTATGGATTTGGTCTCTCATTGTTTTTGCTGCGAGAGATTGTCTGAGAATATAACCTGTGACGATCTTGCAGTCTTTTCCGAGGGCCATCAGTCGGTTGTATTCATCCATGGTGGTCACAGCTGGTTTCTCCACATAGATGTTTCTTATGCCTTTAGAGATGAGATAGGCCGTGATTTCGAAATGTGTCCTGACGGGAGTGGCGATGAAGGCGCAGCTGAATTTGGTGATGTCTGTTGTTTCTATGGATGGGATGAAGGTGACGCCGTCCTCAAGGAATACACTGGAAAATTTGCTGTCACAGACGTATAAATCTGTGACGGCGTCAATTTTTTTAAGGGCTCTTAAGATATATGAGCCCATTTTCCCATATCCGATAAGGATGGCTTTCATTCCTTTATGATAATCATCTTCTTTCCATTCGAACTTCACTTTTTCCGGCACCATGTATTTGCCAATACGGAAGTCAATGTTGGCTTTGTGAGCTTGTGATAGTTGTGCACAACGGGGAATGCGATACATCTTGCCGTCCTTGATAAAACGCGCGCCTGTCTGATGGAAACGGAAAGGTATATTGTGGGCAATACATTGCTCACGTATGGCGAGAATCCAGTCGTAGTTACAAGGTCGCGCATCTACACCGGACTCACCACTTACAGCCACTTCTTCAATGGTTTCGTCGAGATAGGACGAGAGATCAACAGGCCCAATCATAGGGGCAACAATGATGCTCTTGTGCTTAATTGGCAACTCCTTGAAAATGGGTAGACGGTAATCGGCCATCGCCTGGTTCTCAACGGTACAGCCGACGAGCACATTATCGTATCCATCTCCCCAGTCTTCCGGTACACACTCCATGAAACGATCTATTCGTTTCGTGAAGAAATAGAACCAGAGATCAGAACGTAATTTCATCATCAACCAGCAATCCTCTCGCCATAGATCCGCATCCTTAAGCAGGAAGTCGGATGTGAAGCAAGTGAACACAACCTTGCCGCTCTCAATCTTCCACGATTTGTCGCGTTTTCGCTTGATTGGCAGGTTATAAGCAGCTGTCTTCCTGCATTCGCTACTTGAATGTTCACTACCGTACATCTCATCCTGGCGATACACATAGCAATACTTGCACCCAGGACTAATCTTAGTGCAACCATGCCATGGATTCCAGTCGGCATATATTTCCCAGTTTTCTGCCATATAACCAAACTTAGTAAAGGTAAGCAAGTCTGGTTTTCATTCCAAGTATTAAATGTTAATTCACTTGGAATAGTCTTTTTCTGCAGACGGTAGTAGCAATCAATGAAGTGATTCTACGGTATCAAACCAATCAGGGGTGCCGCCAACATTTGCACCAAAAGTCACAATAAGGACTCAAAATAGCTGATTCCCTGCTACAAAAGTCACAATAAGCCGTTTTCTTCCTGAGTTCTGAGTGGTCTAAATCCGTTGGCCGGCAATAAAAGACTACTGTTGAAGTAATATTTCCCGTAAAGTTGGATGTGCCCCCAGTTCAGCGGAGAAACGTGTTTCAATAAAGTATCATCAAGCCCACCTCCGAATTCTCTTACGTGCTCAACTGCTTTCTGGAGATACACGGTGTTCCATATAACAATGATATTCAGAAGGATGTTCAAACAACTTGCTCTTTGTAGCTGATTCTGCCAGTCCTTTTCTCTAAGATTTCCGGACTTGCCGAAGAATAGGGCCCTGGCCATGCCATTCATTGCTTCGCCTTTATTAAGGCCAACGAGGATTTCTCGTCTCAAACGTTCATCCGTGACATACTTGAGAATGAATAGTGTTTTCTCGATTCTTCCCATCTCGCGCAATGCCTTGGCAATCGAGTTCTGACGGGAATAAGAGCCTAGCTTGCTCATCACGGTATCTGCAGATACAAAACCATATTTGATTGAATAGGCGATTCTCATCACCTCTTCAAAATTCTCTTCTATTATTGGTATATTGATTTTATGGAACTCCATATCGGACAGGACCTTTGCAGCTTCTGTTCCAGGAATCGAAAATAGCTGACAGTCAGATATGTCTCTAATTCGTGGAGCAAACATAAAGCCTAGTAAATGGGTGAGTCCAAAGACCTGGTCCGTATATCCTGCGGTATCGGTATAATGCCTTTGTATTTCAAGTTCGGATTCATGATGTAAGATACCATCAATAACATGGACAGCGTCCCTGATATTCGTGTTTATTACATTGACATAAAAGGCGGAGTATTCATCACTTGTATGCCTATACAATGTCACGCCCTCTTGTGATCCATAGTGAGGGTTATGAGATGCCAGCACAGAACGCACGGAGCATATCACCCTCATGCCGTCACTTGACGAGGTGGTTCCGTCACCCCACTCTCGTGCGAGAGGAAGATGATGCTGGTAATTGACCAGAATGGCCTGGGCTCGTTTCAGTCCTTCGTCACAAAGTCTCCAGTTTGAGGCAGTGGCCATACTCTTGTAGCTGATATCATCAGTGCTCTCCGACATCTTTTGGAGGCCGATATTCAGCCCCATCGCTGACAACGCTGCCATAATCGGTGGTATATCAGTCTCTAACGGGCCTCTGCCGGTTGACAGATGAATGAATGCATCGGTAAAATGTGTCCATTCATTAACCTCGAACATGATTTCAGAGAGTGTCACTCTTGGAAGCAATGAATACAATTTTCCGTTGAGCTTCTCAGCTCCTTCTGGCACCTCATTTTCGAGCCTTTCCGGATGTAACTTCCCATCATTCTTCCTGATAACCTTACGGATAATCTCTGAACAATCATCAATCATACGGTTGATAGATGAAAAATCAGCACGCCTGTTCTGGATATATTCCTGAAATGTGTTTCCAACGCCGAGTGACCCTATTTCGAATGCGTTTTTTGCCACGAGCATAGTTCCTAGGCTGCGGTACTTGCTGCTCCCGTCAACGCAGACATCGCCTGAACGGAGTTGTTTTCTCAATTCAAGCATAACGGCAACAATGTAGGCATCTCGATTGATCTTACCGTCTTCGGAGATAGCAGCCGCAGCCCATTCCTGGCTTAGGAAATCCACCGGAGTGTCTGACTTGAGCTTGGATCCTTTTCCGACATACATATCCTTTATTGACGCAATTGCTTTAACAAGTGTCACTGAAGAGGGAGATGTCGATGTGAAAGATACCTTATCAAACAGGTTGGGGACATATAGTCGCAACACAGAATATCCAGATATCATTTTATGATAATAACTCTGGTCTGCCTCATGAGGAGTATACTTGCTGTCCAGTTTTGCCCTGAGTTCCTCCATCGTGGTCGTTTTCTCCACTACTGTTCTAAGATCTGCACCGGTTTCAATAGCATTGTATATCTCTTCGCCAAGCCTTCGGAAGTACTTGTAATTATTGCCTATCTCATCCCTCTTACTTTCAAAATAATTAGCCATCGTCTTTCTTGCTTCAGACTCCATTCTAACTAGAATCTTGTCATTCATATCGATAGCTTTGTCAACAAGTTCGAACCGGAGTTGATATATGAGAATCACCAAAAGAGAATATCGCTTATCACCTGCAAAGCGTTTTATACGAGAGGAATCATACCGGATAGCTATTTTGTAATAATACTTTAGGAGGTTAGGATGAAGCCATGTAAGGTCATCAGTTATCTCAAAGGACCTTGCTTTCGTCAACTTCTCCAGAATTGAATTCATGGACTTGCTGTTCCAACGGCCTGAGACATCCCTGAGTTTGAAAAGCTCGCTCTGTCCACTATCTTCACTTGTCAGAATGTTGTCCAAACCGTCTTTCTGCTCATCTGTTAGTGTGGATGAAATTCTGTTGAACACGATTGCATCCATTCTGTTCATGGCTTCATTAACCATCTTCTCCAAAGTGGTAATTCTTGGTAGAATGATACGATTTGCTACTGCATACGTGACAATTTCTTTCAAGGCGGCAGTCTCATCTCTCATACGTGAGGACAACTGCTCTACATATTTTCCAAGTTCTTCCCATGCAGTTTCCTGACGATATCCGTATGTTTCGCATATCTCTAGAATATGGTTGAATTTAGTGTTTTTAGAATCTCCGTATCTAGTGATGCATCCGGCAGATACGCTAATCTGTGATGCCACATATGAAATAGCCTTGGGGGATACGTATGTAAGTGTTAGGAAAGGCCAGCCTTTGTGTCGCA
>DCIC01000109.1 GCA_002315825.1 Bacteroidales bacterium UBA1736
AGCGCCGTTATTTGAAGAGTTTCTGGGAGAAAATGGTGAGATAAGTTCTCCAGTTTTTCCAGATGTGGCCTCCGTCTGACTCATAATACTCGCAGGGATAACCCTTCTCGTTGCAATAGTCGCGCAGTGCCGAAGCGGATACTTTCACCCCGTCAGCGCTTCCAACTGCAATCCAGTAGAGTTTGGGTTTGGCTGCGAAGAGAGCTGCCAGCTCTTTCTCGTTTTCAGGACCGCTGCCGGCTCCGGAGAACATTCCTACGTATCCGAATGTGCCGGGATAGCGGCGCGAAAGTGCGAAAGAGTGGCGTCCGCCCATTGACAGACCTGCAACTGCGGTATTGTACTGCCCCTTCTTTACGCGGTATGTTTCTTCGATGAATTTCTTGATGCAGGGAAATTCGTCCTCCATAGGTTTTGTCTCCTGGTCGCGGCTGTTTGCCATTGTGGGCTGGAACATATTGATTTCTGTTGCTTCCGGAGCTGAGGCATTGCGTACAACTCCGTTCGGCATCACGACAATCATTGGTACAGCCTTTCCTTCTGCGATGAGATTATCCATTATCTGGATGGTACGGCCCAGCTCGGACCAGGCATTCTCATCACCACCGGAGCCGTGTAGCAGGTAGAGTACGGGATATTTATCTTTGCTCTTCTCGTATCCTGCAGGGAGATAAACGGTTACTCTTCTGTCAAATCCTGCGTTCGAACTATTGTACCAAATCTTTGTGACTGTCCCGTGGGGTACATCATTATTCATATAATAATGACCTGCATCACCGGGTTCTGCACTCATAGTGAAGATATTGGTCCAGGTAGCAATGTCGCGGTTCTGGTATATGTTTGAAGGATCCATTGTGCGTTTACCGTTGACGATGAAGCTGTATGAATAAAGCTCTCCTTTCAAAGGCTCACTGGTGTAAGTCCATACGCCATCTTTTCCTTCTGTCATATCGACAGGCGTCCTGGGCTCGAGGAAATCGCCTGAAAGCTTGACTGTCACTGCCTTTGGATTGACGTAGCGGAATGTGACGGTGTTGTCCGGATTGATCTCGGGAGATACTATGCCGGTGCCGGGGCCGAGGGCTTGTTGTGCAAAAGCCGACAGGGCAAATAATGTACAAGAAATTGTGATTAATGCTTTTTTCATTTTTATGGCTATTAATTTGTGCTGATACAAAATTAATATTATAATTTTCTTTTTGTATTTTTGTTAAATGAAAACAATAATATCTCTTGCCTTGACTTTGTCAATGGCTTTTTTATCATCGGCGTGTATTCAGAAATCAAACGAAGCTGATAATGCCGGTAGTGAATCGACAGAAAATACTGAAGCGACAATGACTGTTAAAAAAATCAATGGAACACCTGTGAACCCACAGGATGTGCCCGCCGTTATGGCTGCGAATTCAATTGTTTATACACCGATTGATGTTGTCAATTGGAATGAATTTCCTTATGCTCCCAAGGCTGAAGTGGCTCTGGCCTATACTGAAGATGCATTGTTGATCCACTATAAGGTCAATGAGGATGATGTTATCGGTACCGTTACGCAGGATCACGGAACAGTATGGCTGGACAGTTGCGTGGAGACATTTTTTCGTCCGTTTGCTGATGGAGGCTATTATAACCTTGAGTGCAACTGCCTGGGAACTATGCTAATAGCCTATGGTAAGGATCGCTATGACCGCGAGCCTGCCGATGCTGGGACTATGGCGGGCGTGAAAAGGTGGGCATCCCTCGGACGTGAGGCGTTTGGCGAGAAATTGGAGAATACTTCTTGGGAAATAGCGCTGATTGTTCCTTTTTCAACATTCTTCAAGGATGAGATCAAGACTCTTGAGGGTATGGAATCTACGGTGAATTTTTATAAGTGCGGCGGTAAGGGGGAGTATGAACATTATCTGACGTGGAGTCCTGTCGGCGTTGAGAAACCTGACTACCACCAGTCTTCGTTCTTCGGCAAAATTTCATTCAAATGAGACATTTCCCGGTCCTGACTTGCTCTATTTGCCTCCTTCTGGCATTGGCCCTGTCTTGTAAGGCCGGTGTCAAGAACTATAAGGTCAAGGTCGTGAAGGAATATTCTCACGATACTGGTGCATATACTCAAGGCTTGTTTTTCAATGATGGGATTCTGTATGAAAGCACTGGACAATACTCTGAGTCATCGTTGCGTACCGTGGACCTTGCCAGCGGAAACGTAGTGAAGAAAAAAGACTTTGCGGCCAAGTACTTCCTGGAAGGGTCCGTAATCCTTGGGGACAAGTTGTATATTCTGACTTGGACAAATAAGGTGGCTTTCGTGTATGATGCAAAGACCTTGGAGTATGTTCAGACATACTCATATCCCAGAGAAGGGTGGGGGCTTACGACGGATGGGAAATCATTGATAGCCTCGGACGGGTCTTCGAAGATTTATTTTCTCGACCCTTCTTTCAAACTTCAGAAGACTATAAATGTGACAGCTGGCGACCGCCCTGTAAGACTTTTGAATGAGTTGGAATGGATCGACGGGAAGATCTGGGCCAATGTATATACCTCTGATTTGATAGTGATTATCAATCCTTCATCAGGAGAAGTGGAAGCCGCGGTGGATTGTACCGGCCTTCTTCCTTCTTCGAAGAAGACTTCCAAGACAGATGTCTTGAATGGCATAGCCTATGATCCTGACAGTAAGAAGATATATCTTACAGGGAAATATTGGCCGTCCTTGTATGAAGTTACTTTGGTGAAATAGATGATAAAGAATATAATATTTGACTTTGGGGCTGTACTGGTCGACTGGAACCCGCACTACCTGTATGACCCGTATTTTGGAGATGTCGCGAAGACTGATTGGTTTTTGGCAAATGTATGTACAAAAGAGTGGAACCATCAGATGGATGCGGGATTGCCTTTTTCAGAAGGAATCGCACAGCTGGTATCGCGTTTTCCGGAATGGAGGGAGGCGATAGAGATGTTCCATTCCCGCTGGGGGGAGATGCTCTCCGGACCTCTTCCCGGGATGCTGGAATTTGTTCGAGAAACCAGAGATGCCGGGTATGGGATTTATGGCGTGACCAATTGGTCGGACGAGACATTAAGGTATATCGACTATGTGGTAAAAGAGATGGACGGTCTGGTGGTCTCAGGGCAAGAGAAAGTGGCAAAGCCGGATCCTGAGCTTTTCCGCAGATTGCTTGTGAAGTATGAGTTGAAAGCCGAAGAGTGCTTGTTTATTGATGATAATCAGGCAAATGTAGATGCTGCTGCATCGTTGGGTATCAGGAGTTACAGGTTTTTAAATCCCGAGCAGTTGAGGAAAGATATCCATTGTATTATGCTGTAAGTTATGAAGCAAATTTCTCGAGCTTTACTATTTGTCCTTCTGACCTGCTCCTGCTCTGGGCCCGAACCTGCCGACTACGTCAACCCTTTCATAGGTTCAAGTACCAATTTGGAGTACGGTGAGGGCAAGACCTTCCCCGGTGCTACCACCCCCTGGGGAATGGTTCAGGTCAGTCCCAACACGATTGATGGCGGTGACAACGCCCCCGGATATAGTTGTGAGCACGAGACGATAGAGGGTTTCGCATTCACCCAGATGAGTGGCGTGGGCTGGTATGGTGACTTTGGCAATCTTCTCATAATGCCCACCACCGGCTCAGAAATGAAGCTTGTTGCAGGCAAGGAAGATGGTTCTATAAGCGGATGGAGATCTCGGTTTGACAAGAAAAGCGAAACCGCGAAAGCCGGCTATTACAGCGCACTTCTCACGGATTACGATATTCTGGCGGAATGTACCGCTGCCCCTCACGGAGGGGTGCTCCGGTTTACCTTCCCCGAGACCGACAATGCTCGCATCCAGATAGACTTCGCGCGAAGAGTTGCGGGTTGTTCCAAGACTCAGTATGTTAAAGTTGTGGATGACCACACTCTCGAAGGATGGATGTACTGTCCCCCAGAATGCGGAGGCTGGGGAAATGGTGACGGCAACGCGGATTACACCCTGTATTTTCACGTCGAATTCAGTAGACCGTTCTCTGATTACGGATTCTGGAGCGCCGACATACCTCTAGATTGGAAACGTAAGCGCGAAGAGGTTGTCAGTCCCGAATATCTCGCAAGAGTGGAGCAATCCTCTATTATCCGCGATGTCAAGGAAATCGAAGGTTCGCACCTCGGCTTCTATACACGGTTCTCTACCGGTGAGGGAGATCAAGTCATCGTCAGTGCTGGCATCTCTTATGTGGATATTGACGGCGCCCGCAAGAACTTCAAAGCAGACTTGGAAGGCAAATCTTTTGATAATGTGGCCTCCGAAGCGCGCAGGATGTGGAATGACGCTTTGGGTAAAATGAGTGTAAGCGGCGGTACAGAAGATGACAAAGTCATATTCTATACTGCCCTGTACCATACGATGATTGACCCCAGATTGACCTCTGATGTGGACGGACGCTACATAGGCGGAGATGGCAATATTCATATATCGGACGGCAAATTCGAAAAAAGGACCATCTTTAGTGGATGGGACGTGTTCCGCAGCCAAATGCCGCTGATGACCCTGATATATCCCAACATCATCAATGATCAGATTAATTCTCTGATTACCATTGCGGAGGAATCCGGCAAGGAATATTTCGAGCGCTGGGAGATTGTAAACGCCTATTCAGGCTGTATGGTTGGTAATCCCGCCCTGCCTGTCATCGCCGATGCCTATGCCAAGGGTATAAGAACATTTGATGCCCAGAAAGCATTCCGTTACGGCGCCAACTCATCCGCGATTCTAGGAATTGATCCCGCTTTGGGATACAAACCGTGTGACATTTCTCAGACACTCGAATACGGGTATGCGGACTGGTGCTTGGGGCGTTTCGCCGAGATGCTTGGTAAGACGGAAGAAGCCGCATTCTACTATGCTAATGCGCAGGCGTACCGCCGCATCTTCGATCCTGAAAAGGGCTGGTTCAGACCAAGGAATGAAGACGGGAGCTGGTGCGAATGGACAGATAAAGGACGTCTGAATACACGCGGTTGTGTCGAGAGCAATGCATACCAGCAAGGCTGGTTTGTTCCCCACGATATCGACGGCTTGACTTCTCTTGTAGGAGGAAAGGATGCTGCCATCAAGGATCTGGTACGTTTTTTCGAACAGACCCCAGGGGATTTTCACTGGAATGATTATTACAACCACGCCAACGAACCGGTCCATTGGGTGCCATTCATTTTCAATAGACTGGGCGAACCTCGCCTCACTCAGAAATGGACACGTGCTATATGCTCTGGAGCTTACCATAACAATATCAAGAACGGCCTTTGCGGTAATGATGACTGTGGACAGATGAGCGCGTGGTATGTCCTTGCCGCTTCCGGTATACACCCGGCCTGTCCCGGTGAGAACTCATATGAAATTACCTCACCTGTTTTTGATAGGATAGAAATGACTCTTCCCAGTGGGAAGACG
Organism: Bacteroidales bacterium UBA1736; assembly: GCA_002315825.1. Classification (GTDB taxonomy): domain Bacteria; phylum Bacteroidota; class Bacteroidia; order Bacteroidales; family UBA932; genus Cryptobacteroides. The sequence continues at coordinate 5,444 of DCIC01000109.1, forward strand.
TTTACAGTTATAGCCCACGACAACTCCCCTGAAAATATCTATATCGCAAAGGCGTCTTTGAATGGCAATCCACTAGACGGATGGCAGATAGATTACGACGAAATAATGGCAGGGTCAACCCTGGAACTTTGGATGACAGATAAATAACACCGGATATAGGTATTTGAAAGTATAGGATTATTAATTTTATCAAAATATCATTA
>DCIC01000026.1:0-2242 GCA_002315825.1 Bacteroidales bacterium UBA1736
TTTCAATTATCAGCAGATTCTGTAATGAGAGGACGTGAATCACGCTGGTAGGACGTTGTAGAGTTTAGTTGCGGATTTGAGGTAATATATAAACGGACAAAGACCGAATGTTGTCACACAAAACACTCACTTTTTTTTCACATAATGATGATTTTTGTTAATTTGGGATGTGAAATATGCTTTCATAAGGCATATGGACGTACAGGGCAGAGTTAAAAATCTCATCTCGTTTGACATCCCCATGAAAAAGAAAAATCATTGCTCGTCACAGTCAAGCGATCTTTTGGTTTAACCAAATACACCATCTGTCAGGTTCACGGCTTCAATCTTCTTTTCAAGGCTCACCTTTGCATAGACCTCTGTACAGACGGTGCTCCTGTGGCCGAGAATCCTGCTGACCGTAGAAAGGTCGGCACCAGAACTGATGACAAGGGTTGCCGCGGTATGGCGGCTGCAATGGTAGGTGAGGTCTTTGCCTTCGATTCCTGCCTTCGATGCAATGCGGCGGACATACACTGCCATGTCATCCGCTCTCTTCGGCAATTTGTAGATGATGCCGTCGCTTCCATCTTCCGGACGGGGAGGGAGAAGGGACAAGGACAAACCGTTGAGTGGCACGGTCACCCATTGCTTGGTTTTCTTCTGCTGGAGGTGTACGCAGAGACCATTCCCCATCGGCTTGATGTCGCTCCACCTGAGAAGGTGCATGTCGGAACTGCGAAGTCCGGTCATGCACGAGAATCCGAATGCCTTTTGGACGATGCCTTCCCGCTCCGATGCGGTCTCAACCGCGAGAAAGCGTTTCAGTTCATCGGGTGTCAGGAACTCCCGGTGTGTATCTGGCACGGGGATGCGTTCATGGCTGTCAAGAGATGCTACTGGATTGTATCTGACAAGCCCGTCGCGGACTGCCCTGTTGAACATGGCACTTATCGTCCGTCCGAACAGCATTAGGGTGAATGGAGCCAGCTTGCCACCATCCTTCTTGATATGATGTTCGTTGCGATAGTGGTTGCGCATATAGTCATATAGGCCGCTTATATGCTTGGTCGTCACATCCTTGAGAAGTATGTCCTCATCCTTGATGCGAGTGAGGTATTCCTTGATCCGCTTGCAGGCAATCTTCTTTTGGTCAATCTGCGTCTTGCCGTTCCCCTCTTGTATTCCATACTCAACGCAGTCGCTTGCCCACTGGAGCCAGGTCAAGGTCTTGCTGCGGTCTTCCTCGGGCTTTTCCTTTGGCTCGTCCCTGTCCACGACGAATGAAGGCGGATTGAGGATGCGGTCTGAGCGTATGGCCTGTGCCTTGGCGTATGTTTCCCTGTTTAGCTTTTGGACACCATGCACCGTGTCGGGATAGATGGTGAGGTGAAGGTTTTCTCTTCTTCTGAAGCCCTTCTCATAGTATTCGAGATACAGGGTCTTGTTGCCGGATGTCTGTTGGCGTTCCTTGATTTCTACTTTCATAGCCTTTGTGTTTCACTATTAGTATGTTATAAGTATGAACATCCTTTTCATGCGAAGATGTTGTTGACAAGGTTCATAGCCTCTATCTTCTTCTCGTCAACAATCTTGGCATAGACTTCCGTCACCTTGATGCGTGCCCTGAGGCTTTGTTTGGCTTGGGCGCTTGATTTTGACAATCCAGCCGTGTCGGCAATGTGCTGGTCCACATAGTCGAGAAGCGTGATGTGGATCTTCCTGACTTTTTCCCAATCCACCATGCCGACCTACTGGATGTCGAGGATGCGCTGCGCCTTTATCTGTTCGGCGAGTTGCCACGTGTTCTTGTTCTGGAGTCTTGCGGCAGCATTCACTTCAGGAACAAGGTAAAGTTTCAAGACCTCTTTCTTTCGGGCTCCATTCAGGTAAATGTCAAGGTACAGGCTCCTGTTGCCGTCCTTGAGGTTCTTCTCACGAATCCTGACAGGTTCCTTGAGATTGATTTCGTTCTTTTTTCGTCCCATTTCCTTTCTTTTGTTTATATAAGTTTATATCTACTATCATGCAGTGTATCAACACTTTGAATCACGCTGCAAAGTTAATATAAAATGGGACAAAAACGGGACAAAAACGTCGAATTTATATGCAATTATAAGTTAGTTTAACATCTTAAGGAAAAAGAAAACATTACTGTTAAAATACTATAAATCAATGTCTTTCTTTAATCATCCAAACATTTCATTTCTTATGTTTCCGCAATTTGAAATAACTCCATCTTCATAAATCCAAAACATCTCAA
>DCIC01000026.1:2274-2694 GCA_002315825.1 Bacteroidales bacterium UBA1736
AACTTATTCTTTCACCGTTACTAAATTTAGGACAGTAATATTTCAACATAGAAGTTTTTTTCAGGCCTTTTCTCGCTGATTTTTATTGAAATATTCAAAAATCTGATGTGAACTGAGTGATTATTAAAGTAAAAACCAGTATCTTCGCGGATGAATATCGGCAAATAGCGTGCGACTCATGAGTAAATTTCTTTATCCAATAGATACAGATCAGTTCCAGAAAATCAGGGAACAAGGTAAAGTTTACGTTGACAAGACGGATTATATATACGATATTGTCAATGTAAGAAAGTATGAGTATGTCTTCCTTGCCCGACCTCGCAGGTTTGGCAAGTCTCTGCTATGCAACACCTTCAAGGCATATTTCCAAGGTCAGAAGGAACTCTTCGAGGGGCTGAAGATTATGGAGCTGGAGAAGGA
>DCIC01000061.1:0-11899 GCA_002315825.1 Bacteroidales bacterium UBA1736
ATACCACGCTCTTTCTCCTCAGGAGCGTTGTCGATCTGATCGAAAGACTTTACTTCTGAAAGACCTTTCTCTGCCAATACCTTTGTGATAGCAGCAGTAAGGGTTGTTTTACCGTGGTCAACGTGGCCAATTGTACCGATGTTGACGTGCGGTTTGGTTCTTTGGAAAGTTTCTTTTGCCATAATATTATGTTTTAATGTGTTACAATGTAACTTTATCTAAAAAAAACCGGCTCAACTTTAATCAACCGGTGCAACTTTGAGCCGATGATGGGATTTGAACTCATGACCTCATCCTTACCAAGGATGCGCTCTACCCCTGAGCTACATCGGCAATCTTTGAGCGGGGTAGGAGAATCGAACTCCCATTTCCAGCTTGGAAGGCTGGCATAATAGCCATTATACGAACCCCGCTTGTCTTGGAAGTTTCCAGAGTTTCTTCCTCAAATTGGTGGGAGGAGCAGGATTCGAACCTACGAAGGCATTAGCCAGCAGATTTACAGTCTGCCCCAGTTGGCCACTTTGGTATCCTCCCTTTTTCGGACAAAGCTTCCGAAAAAAGAGCCGATGGAGGGAGTCGAACCCACGACCTCGAGATTACAAATCACGCGCTCTAGCCAACTGAGCTACATCGGCAGTATTTCAAACAACCCTCTTTTTCATACACTCGTCAAAGAGGACTGCAAAGATATTCATTCTTTCTGTAATTCCAAAAGAATTTTTACTTTTTTTGTGAAAGTTCACGTATTTTAGAGAGTATCCCTTCAGCGTCAAAACCGCACAGGGCTCTTTGCTTGTCCTGTCTTGCGTGAAGAATGAATCTGTCCGGGACTCCGATACCCTCTATCCTGACACCGGGGGCGCGTGAGCAAAGGTATTCGCTTACTGCTCCCAGAAGACCGCCTTTGAGAGTGCCGTCCTCTATTGTCAGAATATTCTTGCACGATGAAGCGACAAAGTCAATGACTTCAGTGTCCAGAGGCTTGACAAATCTCATATCATAGATCCACGGCGAGGGGCCGTCAAACTCTCCCGATGCCTTAATGGCGGTGCTTGCAACAGGACCTGCCGCAAGGATGGCCAGATCGCTTTCTCCTTTCTGTATGCAGCGGGCTTTGCCCAGAGGCAATATTGACGGCTCCGCATTTTCCCATTCAACCCCCTCTCCCGTCCCGCGGGGATAGCGGATGATGACTGGTCCCCCGTACTCGATAGCGGAGTACATCGCATTTTTCAGCTCGAGCTCGTCGCTGGGGGTCATTATTGTGATCCCTGGGACAGATCGGTATGCGCTCAGGTCAAAGACTCCGTTGTGAGTCGCCCCGTCCTCGCCCACAAGACCGGCGCGGTCAAAGCAGAGGACAACGGGTAGGCCCTGGAGGGCTACATCGTGGATTATCTGATCGTAGGCTCTCTGCGAAAAGGCTGAATAGATATTGCAGAACGGACGCATACCATTTGCAGCCAGTCCTGCGGCAAAGGTAACAGCGTGCTCTTCTTCAATCCCGACATCGAAAAATCTCTCCGGGAATGCTTTGCCGAAGGCGGTCATCCCGCAGCCGCTTGCCATAGCAGGAGTAATTCCCACTATTCTTTCGTCCTTGGCGGCAAGATCCATAAGCACTTTTCCGAAGACATCCTGATAACGGCTTGCAGAATACGCCGATGGGACTCTTTCTCCAGTCTTGGGATTGAACCGCCCCGGAGCGTGCCAAGTGGTGGGGTCGGCTTCTGCAGGGGCATATCCTTTCCCCTTTATGGAGTAGCAGTGCAGGACACGCGGTCCCTTGAGGCCTTTGATTTTCTTCAGAGCAGAGATGACGGCTTCCAGGTCATTTCCGTCGATGGGACCGAAATATCTCAGTCCCAGACTCTCGAAAAGAGCGCCGCCGGTCCTGTCGACAAACATCGACTTGAGGGACCGTAGCTTGCGCTGGATAAAGTTTCTTGTCCTGTTCTCACCGATGCTGTGCCAAATCTTGTCCTTGAGCTGGTTGTAGGCAGGGTTGGTGGTAATATTGAGAAGATGGTTGTGCAGGCCTCCGATATTCCCGTCAATCGACTGATTGTTGTCATTGAGGATGATGAGAAGGTCGGATTTGCTGTTGCCTGCATTGTTGAGCCCCTCAAATGCGAGGCCTCCGGTCAATGCACCGTCACCGATCAATGCCACAACCTTCTCCCCGGTACCGCGGATTCTCGAGGCTTCGGCAAATCCCAGCGCTGCGGAAATGGAAGTGGACGAATGCCCTACGCCGAAAGCGTCGTAAGGACTTTCGCTGCGTTTCGGGAAACCGCTGATGCCTCCTTCGGTCCTGTTCCCGAGGAAAGCCTCCCGGCGTCCCGTCAATATCTTGTGTGCGTATGCCTGATGCCCGACGTCGAAAATGAATTTATCCTCAGGTGCGTCGAAGACATAATGCATCCCGACTATGATCTCAACTGCTCCCAGACTGGAGGCAAGATGCCCGGGATTCCGGGAACAGCATTCGACCATATATTCTCTGATATCCGAGCATAGCTCCTTGAGTTGGGCTATGCTCAGATTCTTAATGTCCTGTGGATATTCAATCCTGTCGAGTATCATCAGACCCTATTTGAAAAGAAGGGGAGCGAAGGTGTTGAGATAGAGTCTCCAGTTTCTCCACTCGTGTCCATACTCGGATACATAGAATGTATGCTCGAGGCCGAGGGTCGTGAGAGTTTCATCCAACTGCTTTGCCCTGTCGAAGAGGAAGTCAGTGTTGCCGCAGGCGAGGAAGTAGAGCTTATAACCGTCTGCCTTGAGAGCCTGTAGCTGAGCGATGCTCTCATCTGTGGGAGCTGCACCCATTGAGAGGGGGCAGATGTAGTCAAACAGAGAGGGGAACAACTGGGATGCCTGCATAGTGTGGCCGCCTCCCATTGAAAGTCCTGCGATTGCTCTGGATGCGGGCTTGGAAATTGCGCGGAAATGCTTCTCGATAAAGGGCACAATCTCTGTGCAGAGGCTTCTTACATAAGCATTTGCGAAAGCGGGGTCCCTGTAATTCATCTCAGTGTTTGCGATGCCCATTGTGCAGGCAGCCTGCTGGTTGGGGTTGCCGTTGGGCATAACTACTATCATAGGAGTGGCCTTGCCCTGCTCGATAAGGTTGTCGAGAATCTGTGCGGCGCGTCCCATTGAGCTCCAAGCCTCCTCGTCCCCGCCTGCTCCGTGCAGAAGGTAAAGAACGGGATACTTCTTGGACTTGCTGCTCTCGTATCCGTAAGGAGTATAGACTGCAACCCTGCGGTTGATGCCGAGAATGGCGCTGTCATACCATACATATTGTACGGTCCCTCTGTGCTCGGCCTCAAAATAATTGGCAGAGCGCTCGCCCGGAACGAACAGCATATTGAGGTAACGAGTGCCGTCCCTCTGTACCATATAATTGACAGGGTCATTTACATTCACACCGTCAACAGTGAAATTGTAAGTGTAAATCTCAGGCTCGGGAAGAGGAAGAGTCACTGTCCAGATGCCATCCATCCCCTTGCTCATAGGCTGTCTTTCCTTGAGCCAGTTTGTGGAGAGAGTGACTACGGTAGCGTAGTTGGCGTTGATGCGGAAAGTGACGCTGTCGCCCTGAATCTCAGGGGATACCACTTTCTGCTGCTGTCTTGCGAAATTGGCGAGCTCCTGTCCTGACACAGATGCGCAGAGGCAAAGAACTGCGATGGCGGTCATTAGTCTTCTCATAATGAAGGAAGTGTGTTAGTGGTTATTGGATGTTGGGAAGTTCGAGGCCGTATCCTGACTTCTTGTCTTCTTTCTTGAGCAGAAGACTGAAGATGAATGCGAGTACTCCGAACGATGAGAAAATCAACATAGGAACAAAATAGCCTCCAGTTGCCTGCAGTACGGATCCGATAAGGAGCGGCACAAGGCAGAGCCCGATGTTCTGAACCCAGAATATCAGACAATATGCACTTCCCAGGATCTTCTCATCAATAATCTTCGGCACTGCGGGCCAGAGAGCTGCGGGCACCAGAGAAAAACTTACCCCGAGAACAACAATCAGAGTGAGTGCAAACCATTTGTAGGGCATAATGGGAAGCAAGAAAGCGAAGCTCAAGTGACAGGCTACCATAATGACGGCGCCCACCATAAGCATTGACGCTCCTTTTCCCTTGTGGTCAAGGAAGATACCCAGCACCGGAGTCAGACACATAGCAAGGATGGGGAAGCAGGAGAAGAGACGTGAGGCCTGGGTCGCATCGATCTTCAGTGTCTGCTCCAGGAAATTGGGAGCATATCTCTGGAAGGGGAAAATTGCGCTGTAATAAAGGACGCACAAGAGGGCCACGAGCCAGAACATCTTGCTTGAGAATATCTTGCCGAGGTCGCTGACGTGGAATTCGTCTTCGGGAGATTTCTCCTCCGTTGCAAGACCCGCGGCGACGAGCTGCCTGTCAAACTTGCTGTCCATAAATGTAAAGATGCAGTAGTTGAGAAGGCCTATGCAGAGAAGGCATCCGCAGAACAGCATTGAAGCGACGATAGTGTCTCCGGCATTGATGATGCCGTCGGCGTTGCCGAACTTGTCTGCAATTATGGGGGAAATCCACATTACGGCAAATACTCCGATGCGGGCGATGGCCATCTCAAGACCCATTGCCAGAGCCATCTCCTTGCCCTTGAACCATTTGGCAATCGCTTTGCTGACAGTGGTCCCGGCCATTTCACATCCACAGCCAAAGACCATAAAACCAAGGCTCGCCATCTTGGCGCTTCCGGGCAGCTCAACCCACCAGGAATTCAGCCAGTTGCAGAACGAGGTGGTCTGAAACCATTCGCTGACGCCTATGAATTTGATCCCCGCACCTATCACCATCAGGGATGCTGACAGGACTCCCGTAAAACGGACGCCCATCTTGTCCAGGATGATTCCGGCCAGAATGAGGAAACCGCATACGTTCAGAATGTATTCAGATGCTGCGTATGTTCCGAACGAGCTGCTTGACCAGCCTCTTTGGGTTTCGACCAGAGATTTGAGAGGCGAGAGGACATCCACGAACATATATGCGAAAAACATCATGGATGCTATCAGGAAGAGGACCAGCCAGCGAAGTGCGGGATAGTCGTTCATCAGTTTCTGTGCTTGTTTTGTCATAATTATATGGGCTGTAGTTATTGACTAGAATGGAAGGTCGTCGTCGGGAGAGTCCACCCCTACTATGTCGATAGGTGCTTCTGTCTGGACGGGTGCGGCCTGCTGAGGTGCTCTGTAGTTGTTCTGTGGAGCTTGATATGAAGGTTGAGGCGCCTGATATGAAGGCTGAGGAGCATATCCTCCGTCTTGTGCACCGGGATTGTCGGACTTGCGCCCGAGAAGCTGCATATTGTCCAGAACCACCTCGGTGGTACGCCTTTTTGCTCCGGTCTGGTCCGTCCATTCCCTTGTCCTGAGCCGGCCTTCAGCATAGATCTGAGTGCCTTTCTTTACATATTTTTCGACCAGATCAGCAAGATTTCTCCAGGCGACGATATTGTGCCATTCGGTATTTTCCTTGGTCTCGTTGTTTCTGTCTTTGTAGCGCTCTGTGGTGGCCAGCGAGAATGTGGCCACTTTTGCATTCCCTTCGAGGTAACGTATCTCGGGGTCTCTGCCGACGTTACCGATCAGCATTACTTTATTGAGTGACATATCGTGTAGTTTATTGGTTGTTTTCTTCTTTCTTGAATGCCTTCTCCGGCTTCATCTGAGGGAAGAACAGCACGTCCTGGATGTTGGCCTGATCGGTCATAAACATAGTCAGACGGTCAATTCCCATTCCGAGGCCCGAGGTGGGCGGCATACCGTATTCGAGGGCTCTGACAAAGTCCATATCTATGAACATCGCCTCGTCGTCGCCGTTGCTCTTCAGACGTGCCTGCTCCTGGAAACGTTCAAACTGATCGATGGGGTCATTGAGCTCGGAATATGCATTGGCCAGCTCCTTGCCGCATACGAAGAGCTCGAAGCGCTCTGTGAGATTGGGATTCTCTCTGTGCCTCTTGGTGAGGGGGGACATCTCGACGGGGTAGTCTGTGATGAAGGTGGGGTTGATGAGCTTGTCCTCGCAATATTCTCCGAAGATAGCGTCGATGAGCTTGCCTTTGCCCATAGATGGCTCAATCTCGACATTGAGCTTTTTGCAGGTTGCGCGCAGCTCCTCTTCATTCATTGAACTTACGTCAACGCCCGCATATTCTTTGATTGCGTCGAGGATGGGCAGCCTTCTGTAGGGGGGCTTGAAATCCACCGCATTGCTTCCGATGGTGATGTCTGTCCTGCCGTTTACGGTGGTGCATATCTTCTCGAGCATCTTCTCGACAAACTCCATCATCCAGTTGTAGTCCTTGTAGGCCACATAGATTTCCATACAAGTGAATTCAGGATTGTGGGTCTTGTCCATTCCCTCATTGCGGAAGTCCTTTGCGAACTCATATACGCCCTTGAACCCTCCGACGATGAGGCGCTTGAGGTATAGCTCGTTTGCAATCCTCAAATAGAGAGGGATATCAAGCGCGTTGTGATGTGTGATGAAAGGACGGGCGGTCGCGCCTCCGGGGATGCTCTGCAGAATCGGAGTCTCCACTTCAAGGCAGCCAGCATTGTTGAAATACTCACGCATCGTGGCGATGATCTTTGCTCTCTTTACAAAGACATCCTTCACCTGAGGGTTGACAATGAGGTCCACATATCTCTGACGGTAACGAAGCTCGGGATCCGTAAATGCGTCGTGAACCTTTCCGTCTGCTTCCTTTACGATGGGAAGGACCTTGAGTGACTTGCTCAGGAGGGTAAGCTCTTTGGCGTGTACGCTGAGCTGGCCTGTCTGGGTGATGAACGCAAAACCTTTGATGCCGACTATGTCGCCGATGTCTAACAGCTTCTTGAAGACTGTATTGTACATAGTCTTGTCCTCTTCGGGACAGATTTCATCTCTTTTTATATAGACCTGGATCCTTCCTGTCTCGTCCTGGAGCTCCATAAAGGAGGCCGCGCCCATTATTCGTCTTGACATTATACGCCCTGCAATGCAGAGATCCTGGAGATTCTGCTTCTCGGGGTCGTATTCCGCCGCGATGAGGGCGGCTGTGCTGTTGACCGGATATAATGGTGCGGGGTAGGGCTCGATGCCCAATCCTCTGAGCTGTGCCAAAGACTCTCTTCTCTGTACTTCCTGTTCGCTGAGTTCTGGTGTATTCATATTGTTAATCTTTTATACCTTTTTACCAAAGGTACAAATGTAGGACAAAAAAATATATTTAGAAAGATGAATAAAGGTCTGTTTCATTTGGACAAGTCGAAAGATTTTTCCAAATTTGTATGATTTCGTTTTTCTTTAAGGGAGCAATGGTTAAAGAATGTAAATGGGTTTTGAAAAATCCCGCTGACCCCATCAAAGTCAGTCAGTTGGCTGCAGAGCTCGGTGTTGACCGAGTTCTGGCGGAGTTGCTGGTGGACAGGGGAGTGGAGAGCTTCGAGCAGGCCCGCGCATTCTTCCGCCCGGATCTTGCCAATCTGCACGATCCCTTCCTGATGAAGGATATGGACAAGGCGGTCGAGAGGCTTCACAGAGCTATTACTGAAAGGGAAAAGATTCTTGTTTACGGAGATTATGACGTGGATGGGACTACGGCGGTGTCTTTGATGTATTCTTTCATCAAGAGGTTCAGCTCAAATGTCGATTTCTACATACCTGACAGATATGAAGAGGGGTACGGACTTTCAATGAAAGGTATGGACTGGGCCTCCGAGAACGGATTCAGTCTGATTATCACCCTCGATTGCGGGATTAAGGCGATTGACAAGACGGAATACGCCCGTTCGAAGGGGATGGATCTGATTATCTGTGACCATCATCTCCCGGAGGATGCTCTGCCTGCGGCAGTCGCTGTACTGGACCCAAAGAGGGAGGACTGCAATTATCCTTTTGATGATTTGAGCGGATGCGGAGTGGGATTCAAGCTGGTGCAGGCCTATTCCCAGAGATACGGCATTCCTTTTGAGTCTCTGATTCCTCTTCTGGATCTGCTTGTGGTGAGTATATCTTCGGATCTGGTCACGATGGTCGGGGAGAATCGTATCCTGGCTTATTTCGGGCTGAAGCAGCTCAATGAGAATCCCCGCAAGGGATTGCAGGCTATGATCAATCTCTCGATGCTTGAGCCCGGACATCTTTCTATTGATGACATTGTATTCAAGATAGGCCCCCGTATCAATGCTGCGGGAAGAATGGAGACGGGCCGTCTTGCGGTAGAGCTTCTCACCGCGACAGAGACCGGTGTCGCAAGGGCCATAGGCACAAAGATTAACGATAACAACAACGAGAGGAAGAGTATCGACCGTGAGATCACCCAGGAGGCTCTGGAGATGGTCCAGAATGGGCAGTGTCTGGCTATGGACAATGCAATAGTGGTATATAATCCTAACTGGAGCAAGGGCGTTGTGGGCATTGTCGCATCCAGACTGGTCGAGGCATTCTACAAGCCCACGGTGGTTCTTACCAGTTCCAATGGATTTGTTAACGGCTCGGCGAGAAGCGTGGCGGGATTTGACCTATATCAGGCTATCGACCATTGTGCCGACCTTCTGGAGAATTTCGGCGGTCACGTGTATGCGGCGGGACTCACTCTGAAGGAGGAGAACCTTCCCGAGTTTGCCCGCAGGATGGATGATTTTGTCGCAGGGAAGATCACGACCGAGATGCTGACACCTGTCGTGGAGATTGACTCCAAACTGGACTTTACGCAGATCACCCCCAAGTTCTTCCGCATTCTCAAGCAGTTCCAGCCCTTCGGCCCCGGCAACAGCAACCCTCTGTTCCTTACCGACAATGTTTATGATGACGGGAACGGCCGGAAAGTTGGTGCGGGTGGAATGCATATGAAACTTGACCTTATTCAGGAGTCACAACCCTATCACCAGATTGCGGCCATAGCTTTCAATATGGCCCATTACTATGATTATATCAAGGCGGGCAATCCTTTTGATGTCTGCTACTCCATAGTTGAGAACTACTATCGTGGCAATTCCACTATCCAGCTCAGAATCAAGGATGTTCACGAAAGAGAAGAGTTGATATGAAAAGATTGGCTGTTTTCTTGGGTGCGGTGATGCTTATCTGCTCCTGTGCTCAGGACGGGTATGTAATCAAAGGCGATATTGAAGGTCTGGAAGGGACCCTCTTTCTTATCGATGCCTATGAGCACACTATAAATGAGACTGAGTGTGTGGACGGGAAGTTTACGTTCAGGGGGAAGGTGGATCATCCAATTCTTGCTTATATTGACAATGGTCCCGGACAGGAAACCCCTATCGATGCTCCGATCCTCCTGGAGAATGCGCGTTTGAAAGTCAGGGGGGACGTCGAGACTTGGGATATCAGTATCACAGGTTCCAAGTCCAACGAGAATATGACAGAGTATATCCGCAGGCGCAAGCAGATGGAGTATGGCTCCAAGGAGTTCTTCGATATGGTAAAGGAGACTTTCAGGGAGAATACTGACAATTACCTTGGGGCGATGCTCATAAGCAGTCTGTATCTGTGTTTGGATGATGAGGAGTTTGTCTCGAGCTGTGAGATGCTGCCCACCTATCTGAAGCAGGAGAAGATTGTTTACTACTATGAGGATATTGCAAAGGCGCGTCTCAATACTTCTGTTGGAAGGCCTTTTACGGAGATAGTTCTTAGTGACAGCGAAGGCAATCCTTGTCCTCTATCCGGGGCGGTGGATACCAATGAGTTGACTCTTTTGGTGATATGGGCTTCCTGGGGCAGGGATGCCGAGTCCCGGCTCAAGGATATTATGGATATGTGTGCTGCATATAAGGACAAGGGCTTGGGCGTTTTCAGCGTTTGTATGGACAGTAACCTTGACAAATGGAGAGCTTGCTCCAAGGCCGCGGGAGTGTTCGGGGTCAATCTTTGCGATGACTACAATAAGACAAATGAGGCTGCCAAGCCTTATGGCTTTGATTCTTTGCCCGGGCTTGTGGTAATTGACCGTGCCGGGACCATTGTGGCAAGGGGACGGGAGGCGGCTGATGTCGCGGAATCCATTGAAGGACATTTTCAAAAATAACACATAACAAATAACAGAAAAATGAAAAGAACATTTACTATCGCAGCATTCTGCCTCATCAGTATGAGCGCGTTTGCACAACAGTTCGTTATCAGGGGCACAAAGGACGAAAGGACTGAGCCTATGAAACCGACAATGTCTGAGTTCTATTATCCCAAGATCGCAAAGGTGACTCCAGGTGATCAGGCTACAAGTGCAGCCCCTTCAGACGCAATCGTCCTTTTCGATGGTAAAGATCTTTCGATGTGGCAGTCATCACGCGGAGGAGAGGCAAAGTGGACAGTTAATCCTGACGGCACAATGACAGTCAACAAGGATTTTAAGAACGGTGGCGGCGACATTATGACAAAAGACACCTTCCGTGACTTCCAGCTTCATATCGAGTGGTGCGTTCCCGAGAATATCACAGGCTCCGGTCAGGCTCGCGGCAACAGTGGCGTTTATCTTCAGAACAAATATGAGCTCCAGGTTCTCGACAGCTATGACAATGATACTTATGTCAATGGTCAGGCAGGTGCTTTCTACAAGCAGTCAGCTCCTCTTGTAAATCCTTGCCGCAAGCCCGGTGAGTGGAATGTTTACGATATCATCTATCAGGCTCCTACTTTCAAGGAGGACGGTACATATCGCACATATCCTTTCGTTACCGTTATTTTCAATGGTGTAATCGTTCAGAATCACACTATGCTTGTAGGTACTACAGAGTACATCGGCTTCCCGACAGTTGAGCCTCACGGAGATGGTCCTATCCTTCTTCAGTGCCACGGTGACCGCAGCGAGCCTATCAGCTATCGCAACATCTGGATCAGAAATCTTTAATCCGCTTTGGAATATCGGCTGTCCCCATCCGGGACCCGTAGCCGCCCGCGGCTTTCGTTGAAGAAAGGACCGTCTGAGCTTGCTCAGTAACGGTCCTTTCTTCATATCAGACGGGATGGAGCGCGAAGCGCGCAAGGTCTCCGGATGGGGACAGCCGATATTCCAAGGCACGGAACCGATCCTCTGTTTTTGATTATTCGGTGTAAGAGGCACGGGTGGCCTCTTTCTCGATAATTGCGGACAAATCGCGCTCTGACTGACGGATGGGTTCGATGGTAAACTCGGGATAATTGTAAGACATTACATTGTCCCGAGTATTCTTATAATCTTTCATAGGAAGAGAGAAGGCTTTATGCGCCTTTCCGTCCTTATCGAAATAGCTGAAATACAGACGAGTAAACAATCCGTCATCCCTACGGCTGGTAAATGCTATCCACCTTCCGTTCGATGACCAGACGTGGTAGCTGTCCGCATCATCACTGTTGGCGGCCTCAAGCGGGTACTGCTCGCCGTTTTCAAGATTCTTGACCCAGATATCACTGTCCCTATGCCAGATATGAAAAGTCCCGTAGCCGCCAAGAGAGTAGAGAACATATTTTTGGTCCGGTGAAATCCGGGGCTCCATCGCGCTCTTTCCCTCAGACTGAGCATCCACTACCACTTCAACATCTCCGAACATTTCGGAATCCTGATTATAAGGCATACGGACTATGTCGTATTTGATTTGATCATAGCATATTCCAATACTGTCACTTGGTAATTTTGCAATATGAGGCTGTCTCGCTGATGTGAAATACAGATAATTGCCGTCCGGGGACCAGCTTGGGAAGGTCTCAAAAGCGAGAGTATCTGAAGCGATTAGCCTGACCTCATTCTTATCTATGTCATAGATAATCAAATCCGATGCACGATCCTGATATTCGATTTTGTGAATATTCTTTTCGTGGTAGAATTGTCTAGTATCGCATACTGAGTAGGCAATTAT
>DCIC01000061.1:11963-12737 GCA_002315825.1 Bacteroidales bacterium UBA1736
GTCTTTAGATTGACTTTCCTGGAATCATCCCCCTGAATTATCACCGTGCCGCCCAGAACCTGACGAACGTGCATCTGCCAATCTTCGGTACGATAATTCCTGAAAGAATGACAGTTCATACACTGCTGCTCCTTAGGGGTGTAGTGCATACGATTGTTATAAACCTCTTTTTCCTTGAAGGAGGTCAGATTTCTCTGCCTTATGGAGAATGCCGTATAAAACTCGTAGGACGGGGCCAATAGTCTATATGTGATATACTCGTCAATAGGATCTTCTGCCACGTGATTGACAAAACTATTCAGCCTGTACCATTCGCCGTTCCTCTTTGCATAGACAGTAAAAGTAATGTCGGCCCCTGCGCTGTTGGAAATTATCTCCTCCCAGTCCTTTTCCTTGATTCTGACCTCCCTGCCGGAGATACACACTGCATCTCCACCATCCGAAGAAATCTTTGTCCTGAAAGCATCGCCTTCATTTTTGATGTCAAAATTGATCGGGGCAATGTTGCAAGGGATTGTGACTTCTGAATAATCCGGATATATCTGTGCCTCCTCTTCAACCGCAGAGCAATAATCAGGTTCGCTCACTCGGCAGGACGTGGCCAGGCACAAGAGGGTAAGAAGGGCTAATAGATGAAATTTACGCATTTTTCCAAGGGGCAAGCATTTCTTACAAAAATACTAAATCAAAACAACTTCTAATCACTTAGTATGTCATTCTTAAAATTAACTTGGTAATCTTTGTGAATATTTTGAGATTCACTAAGTGAAGGGA
>DCIC01000055.1 GCA_002315825.1 Bacteroidales bacterium UBA1736
CGCAGGCACTGCCTATCTCGCCCTGGCACCCAACCTCCGCACCGGAAATGGACGCATTGGTCTTGATAATGTTACCAAAGAAAGCTGCGGATGCGAGAGCCTTCAATATATCGTTTTCCGGAAAATCCATATCGTGATACAGATAATAAAGCACAGCAGGAACAACTCCGCACGAGCCGCAAGTGGGGGCGGTCACTACAACAGCGCCTCTGGCATTCTGCTCGGCACAGGCAAGAGCGTATGATGAAATCAATGCTGACCCCTGAAGCGACGGATTGAAGCTTCTGGCTTTGCGATTGAACTGCTTGGCCTTGCTGCGCAGATGAAGACATCCCGGGATTGACGAATCATTGTCCAGCCCCTCCTCAATAGTCTTCTGCATCTGAGTCCACACGGTGGAAAGATAATCCCAGATTTGAGGGCCCTCGTGCTGCTCGACATACTCCCAGAAAGTAAGTCCGAACCTATCGATATACTCCTGAATGGTCTTCAGGAAATGCCTTCTGTACAACGGCTTGGCCTTATTGTCAGTAGTCTCGGTACCGTCGGTTATAGTACCGCCACCCACGCTGTACACAACCCAGTCATCAATCATTTTACCTTGTGCGTTCAAAGCCTCGAGACGCATACCATTGGGATGATATTCCAGAACAATTTCAGGATGCCATATGATATCGACACTTGCAGGTGACAATGCCTCGGTGATAGTGACATCTGTAAGGTGTCCCTTGCCGGTAGCGGCCAGACTTCCGAAAAGAGTGACCTTGAATGAAGCGGCCTTGGGATTTCTGGCCTTGAATACTTCGGCCGCCTTGCGGGGGCCCATAGTATGACTGCTGGAAGGTCCGTGACCTATCTTATAAATTTCTTTGATCGAATCCATTATCCAATAATTAAGTATTATTCCTCAGTTTTTCCAAGAAACTGCAAATATACTTAATTTCCAGCAATTGAAGCAGACTGAAAGCAACGAATTATGGCACGCACTTACTTCTTGCGCCTGCTTCGTATTTCGTCGCAGGCGTATTCTATCAGATATCTGGAGATGGAACCGGCAGCAGGGATATTTGGAAGATTGCAGGCATCACACCAGAGAGCCTCGGATATCTCATCCTCCTGGATTTGAATTTCTCCGCTGAGATAATCTGCAATAAATCCTATCATCAATTGATAAGGGAAGGGCCAGGCCTGGCTTCCCATATATCTTATCCCGGTTATCTCAAGACCTGTCTCTTCACGCACCTCCCTGCGCAGGGCGTGTTCAATAGACTCCCCCGCCTCAACAAAGCCCGCAAGGCAAGCATAAATGTCCTGATTTCTGGTCTTATGCTTTAAAAGAAGAATCTTATCCCCCTTTTTAATCACAACTATTACACAGGGTTCAATCTTGGGATATTGACTAGTCCCGCAGTTGGGGCAGACCATTGCCGCCTCTTTAGGGTGCGGTTCCAGCAAACTTGCGCAACAGGGGCAGAACCTAGTAGCCTTCTTCCACCCCAGAAGAGCTTTCATCCTGGAGACAACAGCCACCTCTTCTTCAGAGTTCGTCGCGAAATACTGTCTCAGGGGAATAAAGCGGCAGTGCGATGGGACCGTTTGTCCACCAGGAAACTCAAAAGCAGACGCTCCGCACTGTGAATCCCCAACAGAGACAGGCGAGAGCGCAAGCAATTCAGCAGGAGATGCAGGCAGTCCATTCTCATCTACAAGAATATCCCTTCCAGAAAAGCAATAGCGCCTGTCTGCTTGAATATCATAGCCGATAAATGACATTTTCACTGAATTTTCAGCAAATATAGTAAAGCGAAAATAAGTTGGTAAATATTGACTATTATTTTTGAGGATGTTTTTTGCTTCGAAGAAGGAGTATAGCGATAAAGTTGCTTTTCTAAATAAAACAAGATAGTTTTGTCAAAAACAAAGCCACATACAATGAACAATAAAAGACTGGAGTCACTCGATGTAGTTCGTGGACTGGATATGTTTTTCCTGACCACACTCGGACCTATACTTTCAAGAATTCTGCGAGCCGGCGGTATGGCACCTGATAGCGAAGCCCTCAGACAATTGTCTCACCCTTCGTGGACAGGATTCACCGTATGGGATATGATTATGCCCTTCTTTATGTTCTGCGCAGGAGCAGCCATCCCTTTTGCAATGGCAAAATACCGCGACAATCAGATGGACAGGAGCAAAATCTATTGGCGCATCGCCAGAAGGACAATAACTCTCTGGCTGCTTGGTATGGTATGTCAGGGAAGATTGCTAAGTCTGGATCCCGCTCTGTGGGTCTGGTTCAGCAACACCCTCCAGTCTATCGCAGTAGGTTATCTGGTATCGGCCCTTATGTTTATGCATACACGCCCCAGGACTCAGATCATCCTCGCCAGTGCGCTGCTCTTCATCTACTGGGCTCTGATGATGTTTGTAAAAGTTGACGGATTCGGAGGCGGAGATTTCTCTCCCGAGCACAATCTCTGCGAATGGGTGGACCGCACCGTTCTGGGCCTGCACTGCGACCACGCCAAGCTTGACGCGGACACTGGTGAAATAGTCTTCCGCGAAAAATACAACTACACCTGGGTAATGAGTAGCCTGAACTTCATTGTCACCGTTATGAGCGGTATGTTTGCGGGAGAACTTATGAAGAGCAAGCTTAATGACAACAAAAAGGCTCTGACAATGGCCGGGCTCGGTGCAGCTCTTGCGGCGGCAGGATGGCTCTGGAATCTTCAGATGCCGGCCATAAAGCATATATGGACCAGTTCAATGACTCTTGTCTCAAGCGGTTACTCATTTATGACAATGGCCTTGTTCTATTATCTTATAGACATCAGGCATACCAAGGGAATGGGATGGCTGAAAGTATATGGAATGAATTCCATAGCCGTCTATATGCTTGTCGAATACTTCGACCTGAGACCAGTCTGCAGACAGATTTTCTATGGTCTTGAACAATACACAGGCGAACTCTGGTACAAAGTCATCATCGAGTGCGCTCTGGGAGCCTTGATCTACGGGATACTCCGATTTATGTACAAACACAAAATCTTCCTCAAAGTATAACTCTTACCTGTCAGCATCAGCTATCATTTGCTTGATCCTGTCATTGAATTCCTTTGCGCTGTTAAGATCCTCAAGACTGATGTGCATACGGTATCGCCAATAGTGGCGGGATTCGGAAGGCAGATTGATACGCTCCTTATCGGCACGAGGGAAGCGCAGAGTCTGGTCCATAGCCAACCAATCCTGAAGAGGTAGAATTGCGAGCATTGAAGGAGATTTCAGATGCATATCGATAATTTGAGCACAAACATCCGAAGGACAAACTGAGGGCACATCGCCCTCACGAGCGAGCACAGAGTGATAATACTCAGATATGAGATCCTTGTCCTCTTCCTCCCACCAGGCCCGCAGCGGTGTCATATCGTGAGTAGAAGTCGTACATACTGAATAATATGGATACTGCGTTGTGTCAGCAAAATGCTCTCCGAGTCTCTTTGGCATACGCTGGACCTCGAGGGAAAGAATCTTGAGCTGCGACATCACCTCAGGGACGCAGGAAGGAATCATCCCCAGATCTTCCCCGCAGGCGAGCATTCCGGTACACCCAAGAAGCGGAGGAAATTTGAGCATAGCCCCTGCTTTCCAATATTCATTGTTTCGATGATAGAAGAAATCCTCATACAGCTGGTCAAACTGCCATTTTTGATTCTCGGACAATGTCTTGTAAGTATCGCTATCCTTCGCATTGATCTGCGGATGCCAAAAACATTTCTTACGCGGATCTTCCACAAATAGTCCCGCCGTAGGAAGTCCTCGGGAATAAATCTCTCCCTCATTGTATGGTAGTGAGGGGCTGAAATGACCCATCAAGCCGCTCTTATTCGGCACAGGTATTTCCCAAATGCGGAAAAAGCCCAGGATATGGTCAAGCCTGAATGCGTCAAAATATTCGGCCATCTTTCCAAGACGAGTCCGCCACCAGGAATAGTCATCGAGCGACATTGCGTGCCAATTGTACGTAGGGAAGCCCCAATTCTGGCCATCCGAAGCAAAAGCATCAGGCGGCGCTCCGCATTGCGAGTCCATATTGAACAACTTGGGATAACGCCACGCCTCAACGCTAGTACGGCTGATTCCGATAGGCAGGTCCCCCTTGAAGGCAACAGCTTTGGACCGAGCGTATGCACACACATCCTTAAGCTGTGCATCGAGAAGATATTGGACAAAACAATGATAATCCACTTCTTCTTTGTTCGCATAGTAAAAATCATTGACCCGGGCATTTGAATATCTGGAATATTCTCCCCAGGAAGAGAAATCACAACTTCCATTCCTGTCTCTCAATGCGCAGAATACCGCATAAGAAAGAAGCCAGTCGCGATTGTCATTATAAAATGACGCATATTCGGGTCCTGAGATGATCTTGCGACCTTTTGAAGACTTGAACAGCTGTCTCAGATACTTATGTTTGAGAGCGTTGACCCTTTCATAATCCACATCAGGAAGAGCATTCAATTCCTTCTGAAGCTCCAGATATTTCGCATCCGCTCTTACTCCTGCAGCCTTAAGACTGATGTATTGAGGATGAAGGGCAAAACTGGAAATGGGATTGTATGGGTATGAATCCTCCCAAGTCTTCGAATTAGTGGTGTCGTTTATCGGAAGGAGCTGTATGACAGTCTGTCCGGTTGACACTGCCCAGTCCACCATCTGTTTGAGATCATAAAACTCACCGATACCGAAATCATTTGCACTTCGAAGAGAAAACACCGGTATTGCAGTACCGGCCCCGCGAAAAAAGGCTTTGTCAAAGAAATGAGCAGTATGACGGCGGGCAAACTGATTGGCATCGGAAGGACAATCAATCCAGGCATCCCGGAAATCCTCTTCCCCCTTTTCAGGCGTACGATGATGAGAATCCCATTCCCTCCTAATAACAATACCGTCCTTGACAACAATATAGTAATAATCGGACAGCATTTTCTCATCCGCCCTCTTCAGGGATAAAGACCATATCCCGGGGGCGGAATAAATCATAGGAAATCTCTTGCCCCCGGATACGAGAAACAGATTCTCGCCCCATACTGTCTTATACTCAATGGTAAATAAAGCTTTCATAATTTCTATTCTTCTACGAGACTAACTGATGCTGAAGGTATTAGTGTCACCCCTGAAGGAGCTGATGCCTTGCACTGTATCCGCCCGTCGGGGAGCTTGTCGAGCGTAACCCTGACGATTCCTGAACTGACAGGCAGCGAGGCTTCAATATGATTCAGACACTCCATATGAGGATCAATGGCAACTTGTGTACCCCCCGGCTCCAGTGGATACAGTCCGCTTATGTGCCTGGTCATCCAGGATGATGGTCCGGAAGACCATCCGTGAGCAAGGCTATGGCGCAACTTGACGTAGCAGTAGCCACCATAAGTCTTATGCACATCAATCTTCCCCTGAGGAGTGATCTCATCGATTCGGGCTGCATTTTCCTTCCATCTGATGTCAAAATCCTCCCAGAAGGTGGTAGCGCCCAGATCCAACATTCCTCCCCAAAAATCCGAACAAATCTGCATAGCATCCGAATAGCTCCCGCATTTGGCAAGGGCCTCAAGCATATAATACCCGTAAAAAGTGGAAAATCCGGAAGCTCCGTTATGAAGCAGGCACCCTAGAGCAGTATCGGTATCAATCAAATCGGCAAGGCACATCAGAGCTACCGCTTGTTTGCGTCCGGGGGCGTCGGGAGCCATATTTTCCATAAAGAATCTGTCAACAAGAAGCGGGGCCGCTTTTCGCAGTCTCAAGGCACCTTCGACACTTTTGAGGGCGGCATCTGTCTCCCCTATCGCATCACAAATGGTGGCAGCGGCCTCCATAGCCATAATAAACAGAGCGTGGAATCCGGCGTGGGAAGCATTCTTGTCGGCTCTACTGGGCCAGTCGAGAAAATAATCATCAAAAAGGTCCCGACCATCCTCATCGATTTTCCCCAAAAGTACATCCACAAGACCGCACAGATACTCCCGCTGTGATTTAAGATAATCCAAATCCCCCTGATACAGATATAGATCCCGGTGAATGATCAGCCACCACAGAGAGTATGCATTCATCCCATTCATCATTGCAGGCAAAGGAGTTGCATCACGAGCATAATCAAGGCTTCTGTGGACCACTTCTTGAGCGCCGAAGACATTATTGACCGCCATAACTTCAGGATGCATATCTCCAACCCATACCAGACGGTCGCGTTTGATGCCGTCCCAGATATATGTCTGCATATTCTGATGAACGGTATAGGCCGCAGTCATCCATATATCATTGAGTCTATTATTGTCCGAGACAAATGACCCCCTGTATTCAAGGTCGCGATAGATATGTATTGCATTGACTTCCTTTAATGTCAGTTCGACATCGTCATCAAGTACATCAATGCGGACAAATCTAAAACCCGTGTTTCCATATTCCATTGTCCCCAGCCAGGGCAGAAGAGCTTCGAAATCTCTGACGGCGTGGTCATTGGTGGCTCCACTTTCCTCACTTATATCATTCATCGCTTCACTTACCGACTCACCGAAACGGATCCTCACTCTTACAGGCTTACCGGATGCAAACTGCCCGGTAATGATTTCGAGCCCTCCGTGCATCTCCTTCCCGAAATCAAAGAGGACGGAAGCCTTCTGCGAAGGGTGAGACACCAGAGTGCAGCAATCCTTGTTGCCAAGTACCGACTGGCCGGAATTTGTGCTAAGAAGACAGGGCGCATTCTCAATACTGCCCGCCGACCACACAATCCTCACGGGAGTCAGATATTCGCGGACCATTTCATCCTTCCTTGCCGACAAAGCCAAAGGAAATAAGGTCAAAACCAGAATCAAGAAAAGCGATTTAGGGTATTTCATATCTTTTCAATTTTAACAAATATAACAAATAGAACTGAATTCTTAGAAGTTGTTTTGAAATGGTTGCCGAAGTTTGCTATTAGAAGATTTTTCTTGTATTTTGGTTTCGGAATTTCAAAACAACTTCTTGTATTTGTAATTATGCAAAAAGGTAAACTGACCAGTCAGATTGAATTGTCCTGCGAGCAGACAGATATCAACGACAGGATAAGGCCGTACTCATTTATGAGCATCGCTCAGGAAATAGCAGAACAGGATTCCGAAAGGCTCGGATTCGGTTATTTCGACTTGTTGCCAAAGCACAAGACCTGGGTCCTCGCAAGGATGAGGATAGACTTCAAGGACACTCCCCGATGGAAGGACAGGCTAACCGCCGAGACCTGGCACAGAGGTCTTGATGGGCCGTTCTTTACCAGAGAAGCACGACTGACTGATAGAGAGGGCAATGTAAAGGTAAGCGCGATTTCATCCTGGGTCATTATCGACACTGACACCCGGGCAATGGTAATGCCGTCAAAAGCCTCTCTGTTTGTGAATCCCGAGCCGGCCTGCGATGAAAGAAACGGCGAAAATTGTCCAAAGATTCAGTTCCCCAAACAAGCCGACGGCATCCACGTCTGCTGCAAGACGGTTTCTTATTCCGACATAGACCATAATGCGCATACCAACAATGCAGTCTATGTCAAATGGGCGATGGATTGCATCCCACAGGACATCACCCTCAAGAGGAGCTGCACCCAATTGAGCATCAATTTCAACAAAGAAACAACGCCTTCCGAGGAAGTACAACTCAGATGGGTATGTACAGAAGACTCCGACCTTCGCAAAGAATTCCTTGTGGAAGGCCGGAGCGACGGATTCAACGTTTTCTGTGCAAGAATATTGTTCTGAGGGCCTATAGATATTTGTCCGGACCTGTCTTTACAAGTCCCTCCACAAGATCCACATACTTGGCGACAACCGCCTCTGCATACTTGCGCCCTTTTTCAGCACTGGCCTTGCTGGGATTGCCTATCCCGGTATCATAGGTAGCCTTGGACCAGTTGCGGGGTATCCAGGCAACCTTCTCATTCAGCCCCTGAACGGCAAAAGGATGCGGTGTACCATCTGATGCATATTCCATCTTTACCAATTCGGGATAGTAATGCATAATGACGGAAGTTTCCTGCTCCCCGGCGTGATCGTCCACTTTCTCCTCGAATGCTAATGAATTGGGAATAAAATCAAACCAGTTGCTTGAAATGACCGTAAAATCAGGATATTCCTGACACAAGTCACGTATCATACCCTTAAAACCATTGCCTCCGTGTCCGTTGATGATCAATAGTTTATTGATACCCTGACGTCTCAACGACTTGACTATGTCAGTCAAAATGCAGAACTGCGTGTGCTGCGAAGTATGAAGGCAAAAAGGCAGTTGTGACTGTCCGGGGTTCTGGGAGCCGAAAGGAACAAATGGAAGCACCATAAGATTGACACCTCTATCGCTCACTTTCTCAGCCACATCAAGTGAAATTGCCCTTGTACTCAAAACATCAGTGCCATAAGGAAGGTGTCCGTTGTGAGGCTC
>DCIC01000010.1:0-1492 GCA_002315825.1 Bacteroidales bacterium UBA1736
GCTGCTTTGACTATGCCGGAGAATTTACAGAGTTGCCATTGTTTCAGGAAGATGTCAGAATAGGAGGGCACAGCAGGAGTGACTATTTCGGATTCCTGGATTCTCAATATCTCGGATCCTTCCTGTTCTATCCGGCGTGGAATTGGGGTGAGCATTGGATTGCATCTTCATACCGTAGCGAACCCTATGTTGATATTCGTTCAACGGACAAGATTGTTCCTCTTGACAGAAAGGAGGCATCCCAGTACCTGAATGAGAAGGGGTTGAGACATTTTGAGTACACCTATATTCTAAACATGCCTCTTTCCAAGGAAGATCACGACTGGGCGGTAGCCGCACTTGATTCCACGGAAAGAAGCATCGAATTTGAGAAAGAACTCAAATATGCCAAAAAAGAAGCACTGCGTAAGGTTGAAGAATATAAGCCGGCAACCTGTCGCTTAGTCCAATTATCTTTCTATGATAAGGATGGCCGTTATGCCCATTTACCGGATGACCTGACTCCCAAATGTGAATTCAATGCTGAGAAACGAGTGTCCAAAGAATTTGAAGACGGGAAGGCCGAAGTGATAAGCCGTATTGATTCCTCATGTGATTTGAATGAAATTGATTCACTGGTGAACTGCATGGGGCAGATAACAGAAAGGGCCGAGCGATATAAAGCCAGATACAAGCGATTTAACGAAGAAGTAGGTCCTGCGCTGCAAAAGGAATTTCCGAGAATCATCCCGACTTATATTGTAGACCCGAAGTCCAAGAAAACTGTCGGTCTGACCTCTTCATACTATCCCAATGGCTGGGACGATCAGGCTCGGGAGCTGCTTTTCGTTACGAGGAAATTTGACAAACTGGTGTATACAGTGTTCTGGAATACCCTTATATATGTAAAGGAGAATATCAATGAATCAGTCTACGAAACTTCTGCCGATTATTATGAAGCATATTATACCAAGCAAGTTACTTTGGCGAAATACTTCTATGAGAATTACAAAAAGGCAAAGAAATTCAAAACCTGCGAAGAACTGTTGGCAGCAGCAGGTGTAACCCTATAGAGGAAGACATCAAAAATCATTTATAAGGCCCGGGCTGGATTCCATTGATCCAGCCCTTTGCGTATTCATAATCTTCGTCGAAGAACTCGTAACAGAATCTGAATTCCTTATGGCATTTTGCCCCAATCCCAATTTTGAGGGAAATGTAATCTGTTTTGACTTTGATGATATAATCAAGTTTCTTTTGAGACATCAGTTCTTTTACTAGCGGAAGTGCCGACTCCCGGATTATTTGCGAAATCACGGCATCCTTTTTTGCTTCAAGTCCCGACTTTGTCATAATCGCTGTCATTGCGTTCATCGTCGTTCCCAGGCTGTTCATATCACGGATAATGAACTTCAATAGTGAAATAGCACGCTGCAAAGTATTGACGTGGATTCGATATGGTCCAATATATATCACACCACATCCAAAGACGATTCTAAAACCAACGGGATGA
>DCIC01000010.1:1568-3527 GCA_002315825.1 Bacteroidales bacterium UBA1736
GCTTTATAGATATCTACAAGCCAGAAATTCTCCTCATCGTTATCGAGTTTCAGGCTGGAGTTGTACTCACTTGTCTCATTATAGAACTCTCTGTACAGAGTCTCAAGAGCATGTTCCTTGTTCATTGAGTTACCGCTTAATTAATATCCATAACACACACTCTGCCGGACTTTTCCATCCACTGATAATGATCATCATAGCACTGTTTATCCTCGCATACCCAAAGCAGCTTCGTATTGAAACCGTCTGGAAGAATAGGTTCGGGTGCCCAGCCGTCGGTAAGGATTACCATTCCGTCATAACCATTTTCGTGAGCGTATTGTATCGGCTCATCGAAACTCGTACCTCCTCGTCCTATGGCGGTAACATCCTGCATTTTTTTCTTGATGCTTTGAACTACTCGGATACCGCAGTCAAACTGAATGACATCCACGGCCTCGAAACCGTATCTAAAGGCGCTGTTGACTACACCATAGAAGTAACGGAGCGTTTCCGATGAAATTGAACCGCTGACATCTATGGCAATAAGAACGGAGGTGTCAAATCTTCGGATTGACCCCATATTCTGGAAACCGGTCCGTCTGTTGGGACGCATCCTTGTGAGCTTTCTCTTGGATGACAATATGCTCGCACGAAATCCGCTGAATGCGTCTTTCCAGTTGATTCTTCCTTTAGTCGATGCAATAAGTTTCTCGGCAAATGCTCCCGCCAATGATCCCCACTCCTTTATTGAAGTTATCTGATTGTTTATCAGGGTGAGCATCATCTCATCCTCTTCCCAAAGCTTGGCAACATCTTTGTTCTGCTCGGCAAGGGCTTTGGTTTTTTCTTCTGAGTCACCATTACCTTCTTTCTTGTCTTTCCCTTTTGGCTTTAATAGTCGCTGCTGTATCTGAATACTATACCATTCGTATGTGCGTCCGCATTCCAGGTTCAGATTCTCCGGTCTGTCTATATGTACTTTACTTTTTCGATAGTTGTCCCCAATAGTAAGATTGCTGCCTATGGCCAGTGCCATATCGCAACAGCCCTCGGGCTTTCTGTCATATGGATGTTTCAGTAGGATGCGGATTGCCTCAATCATCATAGTCGCTTCCAATTTACCGTCATTCATTATACTGCACAATTCGGGATTGAACTCTATATTGCGTTTGCCAATCCTCATAGGGCAGTTCATATTTGGATTCTCAACGAAATCGTGTGTGCAAATAGCGGAGAATAAGGCCGGTTCCTGCAGGAACCATCTCTCGAGAATACCTGATATCCTTTCTTTCATTGTATTCCTCTTACGTAAACAATCATTGACATTGTAAGTACGCGGCACTTTCTTGCAATGAACGAGACAGCTTTTGGATATGTCTGGCTCACATATAGATTCGCGAAATGAGCCGCCGCTTCCTTCTTGTCTTTTGAAAGGAATGTGAAATACGCATCCAGATTATCGCAGATGGTCTGTTCTTCCGCAGCGGGAATCTTTTCTACTTCAAGGTAGCGATACACTGCGTCATTGACAGCTGAAATATCGTGAAGTGCATATCCCGCGAGTGTCTGCTGGTGCTGGTCAAAATGCAATACGATCTCCCGGCCTGACAGAAGGCGACTTGACGAAAGGCTTGAAAGAAATGCCGATGCCGCTTTCACTCCTACAATACTTGAAATAGCTTTCTGACATATCTGGTCAATTTCATCCCGGCCGCAAATGATATCTGAAACTCGTTTCCATCCTCGTCTGTCCGGATTCTTCTGGAAACCGGTATCCGCTCCTTCCTTTGCATCGGGGTCGCGATCAAGCCATATTGCATTTTCTTCTATGAATGACAAGAGTCTTGAGTCACACTTCTTGCGCTTTGCCCACAGTAGCCACTCCTGCACGGAAGGCTTGAAAGTGATGATGTTGAATCTCGAAACGAGAGCCGGGTCCAAATCCGTCAGCTGGTACTGATTACCTTCATTTACGGC
>DCIC01000010.1:3662-3887 GCA_002315825.1 Bacteroidales bacterium UBA1736
CATCCAAAGGGAACCAATATGGCGGCATAAAATCCGTCTTTCCGGTCTGATCGTTCTTGTTCGGGATACCGATGAGGTCTCCAGGGTCGCTCATTTGCCCGAGAAACAGGGCGATTACAGGCATCCCTTTTGAGGAGAAGTACTCTGTCAAGATTTCTGATTTCCCTATTCCATGATTGCCGACCAGCATTATATTCTGATCTGCCGGCATGATGTCCAGGAGTT
>DCIC01000093.1 GCA_002315825.1 Bacteroidales bacterium UBA1736
GAGCAGAATTTCGAAAAGATATTCGCAAAGTTTGAAGAAGGAACCCCGTTACGTCAAGGAATCTTCTATGATGGCCAGAGCTATGATGCCTATGCGTTTGTCTCCGACCGGATACGTGAGGCAAAGTCGCGGATTGTTCTTATTGACAACTACGTCGACGACACTGTCCTAACAATGCTGGACAAGCGAAACTCCGGGGTGTCAGCGACAATATTTACTCTTCAAATCAGCAAGTCCTTCCAATTGGATATTGACAAGCACAATTCACAATATCCTGTCATAGATGTTAAGGTCTTCAAGAATTCTCATGACCGCTTCCTGATTATCGATAACAAGGTCTACCACTTCGGCGCATCCATCAAAGATCTGGGCAAGAAATGGTTTGCCGTTTCCTTGATGACGGAGCTCAAGGTAGAGGAACTATTGGGACGCCTTTAGCCTCCTTCCGCCTTCAATTTTCAACAAGATTTTGTAAATTAGAGAATTATCTCTACATTTGCAGGTGGAAACAGCCACTTGCCTCCAGGGCTTTTCCTTAATGCCTCCAGCATTTATTAACAATTGCCTCCAGCTGATATTATTATGGAACACATCGAATCAATCGATGTCAAGTCTCTGCTGTGTAGGCCTATATGGCAGATGACTGGCAAAGAGGTCTGTGACCTGGCATTGTACATCAAGGCACAGTACCTGGGCGGAGAGGAGGTCTCCCGCAAAACAAACAATTACGCTTATGGCGTCCGTTCTCTCAGTGAGGCAATCGGATGCTGCGAAAGTCAAATCCATGCTCTCAAAAAGCGGGGTGTATTCGATGATGCGATAGTTTCCCGCATCGGGAAGAAAATCGTATTTGATATCGACAAAGCCCGCGCACTGGCTTGTGAGTATAAAACAGGAAAGGAGGAATAGGTATGGCTGAATTAAATATCACCAACCAGTATTCCGACTACTCCAACCCGGAAAACTACATCCTCGTCGGAGGAACCTACTACAAGAAAGTTCTCAAACCGGATGCAATGGGAAACCTGTGCGACACTCTTGAGAAATGGGACAGGGACCAGATCAATCTGGACTTCAAGGGAAATCAGGAATCCCGCAGACGGATTGAACGTTATGACGGCTTCTGTGCCGTCCCTATGCACCTTGACTATCAGAGACGCATAAGTAATTTCTATAACCGGTATGAGGATGTGGGCATAGATCCGAAGCCAGGGGATTGGAGTACAATCCAGAAACTCCTGCGCCACATTTTCGGCGAGCAGTATGAGGAAGGTCTGGATTATTTGCAACTGCTTTTCTTCAAACCGATGCAGAAATTGCCCATCCTGCTGATTGTATCAAGGGACAGGAATACCGGCAAGACAACCTTCCTTAATTTCCTGAAGGATATCTTCAAAGGAAATATGACCTTTGTCAGCAACGACGACCTTCGCAGCCGTTTCAACTCAGATTGGGCGACCAAACTGCTTGTCGCAGTGGACGAAACGCTTCTTAACCGGAGGGAAGACTCGGAGAAGATCAAGTTCCTCAGCACGGCAAGGACATCCAAGATTGAGTCTAAAGGCCGGGACCGGCAGGAGATTGCCATAAACGTCAAATTGATTTTATGCTCCAATAACGCGGATGACCCAGTGTTTATGGATCAGGAAGAAGACAGATATTGGGTTCGACAGGTTCCTTCCCTGAAGGAAAAAGATCCCGACATGCCAAAAAGCCTGACAAAGGAGATTCCCGCTTTCATCTCCATGCTTATGTCCAGACAGATGGCCCATCCTGCAAAAATGGAAAGGATGTGGTTTCGCATGTCAGAGCTTGAAACCCCGGCACTGAGACATATCAAAAGGCTTTGCGGCCCGAAAGGCGAAATTGACCTGGCGGAAGCAATCCTCGAAGTCATGGACGCTTATAATCTTAATACTATCTCTCTGACAAAGGGGAACATCGTTGCTCAGCTGGAATTCAACAAGATCAAAGGCATCAATGTCTACGAAATCCTCACCAGAAGATGGCTTGGAAAAATTCGGCCTTCTGGGGAGAACCTCTCGTATATGCTTTATCAGACAATAGACGGCGAGCCCACAACCGAAAGTGGCCGTCCCGCAAAAGGCCGATACTACAGCTTTACCAGAGACTTCCTATTGGGAGTTATCCGCGACAATGAAGAGCCATCGGCTGAGCCTGAAAAGGAACTTCTTCTTTTTGAATAATCCCTGTGGAATTGTGGAAATGTGGAAAAGAATCCACAAATCCACACTCCACAAACCTTTTTTCCTTCAGGGAAACTATTATCTGATCCCTGATGAAATATCAGATTCTGATATATAACTACAGACTGACAGAGTGGGTAGCGAGTTTGTGTTTTCCGTACCGAAAAACCGGATGCACGGCCTCCGAAACTCGCTTTCGCTCCCGTTGGTCGCAAAAGATAAAAGCAACATGATAAATTTCAACAACAAAGGAGGCCGGCCGCTGCTTGACAGCGCGGTCCGTCGTAGACACACAGTGAAGACTCTCCTCACTGACAAGGAGTATGACAAATTCAAACGTGACGCTTCAGAATCAGGAATGACGCCCTCGCGGTATCTCAGGAAACTGATATCCGGCGTGGAAATCAAAGAGGCACTTTCCCCTGAAGAGAGAATAGTCCAAAGGGGCCTTCATAAATTAGGACAACTGATGGTTATTTTCTATAGGAAAACTCCGTCCTGCGACCGACAGGCCTATGGAGCCGAGTTCTGCAGATGCGTGGACGGGTTGAACAGTATCATTGACTACTTTAACGAAAAGCTATGATTGGAGTTATTACATCCGGCAGCGGATTCGCCGGAACGGAAAAATATGTAGAGGACGAGGGACAAAGGAACAATAAAGAGGTCCGGGAAATTGTTGCGAAGGGAGTTGACGTCCGCATCGACAAAGATGGGAATATTGATGCCAATCCTAACAGGATTGCCAGAAGTTTCCGGCTTGAAGCTGATATGAACGAACGGGTAACCAAGCCTGTAGGCCACACCAGCCTGAGTTTCCATCCTGACGATGCTCCGATGCTCACAGACGAGGTAATGCAGAAGATTGCGCTGGATTATATGTCTGGAATGGGAATCGTCCACACTCAATATCACATAGTGCGTCACTGCGAGAAGAACAACCCGCACTGCCATATTGTCTGGAACCGCGTAGATTTCGATGGAAAGAAGATCGATGACCGGTTTGAGCGTCGCCGTAATGTCAAGGTCTGCCGCGAACTTACAGCCAAATA
>DCIC01000050.1 GCA_002315825.1 Bacteroidales bacterium UBA1736
GCTACTGCGGAGAGGAACTCATCCAAGGAACAGGAGGGGAAATCAGAAAGATTGGCTTCTAAAAGGGGTAATATATAACAACAGACGTTCTTTGAGATACCGGGCCCACATTTGACCTGTCCGCTGCAACCGGCGGATGTCGGGAATCGTAATCCCGATAACAATGTTTGAACAGTGTGTATGTCTGCGCTTGCGGTTCCTGCGTCTAGCACGCAGATAAGTACATCCCAGATGTACGATCCGTTACTGCGTGCTGCGCCTCCGTAACCGCGTGCTCGACATACGCCACACGTGCCCACGCTTTGAAATCACCGGTATCTCTCAGAATGTCTTTTCATACGATTATGACAAAAACCGTTACAATACCCGTCAAGTTTCCTTCTTCTATCTCTTCCCTCTGGGAGGAGATAGGTCGTCTTGCGGTGAGTGAGAGCGACTGGGCCCTCTTTGATCCCGCACAGAGACATTTTCTTGAGAATGCGTCGAACTCCAGATTCCGCAACAGGTTCTATCACCAGTTCAGCATACCCAAGAAATCGGGAGGAGAGCGCACAATAACGGCACCTACAGGTTATCTGAAAGGAGTCCAGAAGGCCTTATCCCTTCTACTGTCTTCAATTTACAAGGCTCCCGATTGCGTCAACGGGTTCACAATCGGGCATAATGTCAGAACCAATGCTGATGTCCACATCGGTAAGAACTATATCTTTAATGTGGACCTCAAGGATTTCTTTCCGAGTATAACGGCACAGGCTGTACGAAAGGTTCTGGTCAGTAAAGGTGTGAGCGACGAAGTGGCTCACTACATATCCATCGTGTGTACCATCACAACAAACGGTGATGACCTTCCGAAGGATGTCCTGGCACAGGGATCTCCCGCCTCCCCTATCCTTTCGAATATGGTATGCGAGAAAATGGACAGAAACCTTGAATATCTTGCCAGAAAGTATGGCCTCACGTATTCGCGCTATGCCGATGACATGACCTTCAGCAGCATGCACAGCGTATATTCCAAGAATGGAACATTTCTGAAAGACCTTCGTGAGGTGATTTCCCGATACGGATTCACCATCAACGAGCAGAAGACAAGACTCCAGAAGAGAGGCTCACGTCAGGAGGTCACTGGCATTATTGTCAGCGACAAGACGAACGTGTGCCGCAAATATATCAAGAACCTCCGGGCCGAGATTTTCCAGATGGCGATGTTCGGATTCTCGAAGCGGCAATACAGGTCCGTCCGTGGCAAGGTTGCCTTTGTCGGAATGGTTCGCGGAAAGGATGACGAACTTTATAGAAAACTGCGAAACAGGATTTGTTCAATAAGAACGTTGCCTCAAGGCCTCATTGAAGGATGTCACTGACAGGAAAAACACGATGCTACAGGATGACCTCATACGCATAGGAAAGAAGGAGGCGCTGGCCTGTTTCCGACTCCGGGCAGAAAAGAACTGCGAATCCATGGACTTTGACAAGACCATGGAGAAGGTTCATACTGCATTCGATGAGGCTGTAACGGCCGAGGCCAAGCGGCGCGGGTTCATCGAGCCGGATGCATATTTCTATGCCTTTAACGGATGGGACAGGTGCAAGAGAGAGTTCACCAGTGAGTGCCGTCACGAGTTGTCTCTCATCCAGAAAGAGCATGCCGTAAATCAGGTCCGTTCCGTGCAGGTTGAATGCTCGATTGAGCCCAAGATCAGAGAAGCCGACCTTCCCTACTGCATAGTGTATCAGAAATACCGCATAAAGGTATGCGTCCGCATTGACTATGGCAGGCACCTGGAGTTCTATGTCCGCTACCGCGATTTCAATGATGATAGGATTATCAGCGGAATTCCCGAAATGATTCGGAGTAATGTGAGGTATATACAAGACTATGGGCCACAAATGTCCATGAAGAACACTTCGATGGATTGGATTTACCCAGAAAACTACAGATTAGAGAAATGACATATACACAAGAAGATATTGATACAATCGCCCAAAAGATTGTCGGGGTTATTTATTCCAGTCTGTTCTTTGAGGACGGAACGCGTAGCGTTGCCGAGTCTCAAAGAACGAACAGCTTGATAATGCACCTCTCTCAGTTTGCCCGAGAGATGAATTCTGCATATGGAACCAGGGCCCGCAAGAGCATCGAGACGCTTTGCGCAGTTCTCTCTGAACGGGGCATCGCTTGGAAGGAACCAACAGGCGATCACCTGTCCGTCATGATTGGCGAATGCAACATCAGCGTTGCCTACAACAGGGGCATTGAGATTGCACTCGACAGTACCAAGAGTGGCCGTCCCCGTCTGTATATGCACTGCACCGCGTCGGAAAGTGACATCGCGGATTTTATCGAATTCATAGCAGCAGCAGACGCAGCGTCCCATATTCTGGTCGAGAAACGTTATCAGGAGGCAGGTCGCAACCGTATGATCAGCGAGGTAGAATACCCCGGAGTAGAAAAGGAAGTGGCCGAATTTCTTGTCCCCAGGGGGATCAAATACACTTTGGATAACAACCGTGGGGAGAACATACTCAGCATTCAAATTTTGAAGGAAATCTGGATGCAAAAGATTGTTTCTTACGAAGATATTGAGCAGGATCTTCGTCTTGTCCCATACCTTATCAAGCGTCCTGACTGCATCAAGCGCGACGGACGCGGCTTTGCAATCTTTCATAACTGGAACTGGGACAAACGAAGGAAATAACTCCGCAAAATCGGAGTATATATTACCGACAATAAGAAAATCATTCGCTTATGAGTAACATACGT
>DCIC01000044.1 GCA_002315825.1 Bacteroidales bacterium UBA1736
ACTTGCGAAACTTAAATTAATATATTAGTTGTTTTTCCATTTAACATTGCGCAAATAAACCTGACGACTTCCTTCGTGTACTGAATTGAAGCCTATCTGTGTCCCGTCCGGGCTCCATCTTGGATGAAGGTCGCAACGGGAATATTGCTCTTTGTATTGATCGGGAACAAAAAAGCGTCCCAAGGATATGATTGCATGGTCTTCCAGACGCACCAAAACCCAACTTCTATAACCATCCTTGTTCCAGTAACCATCAGTGGACAGGAATCTGCCATTGGGAGAGAAAGTGCAATGTCCGTCAAAATCCAATATTCCCGGCGCGAGATGCACAACTTTGTCTTCCTCTCCTACCTTGAATACGGTATGGGCCCATACGTGCTTCGCATTCCAACGCGCGGTAACCGCAAGTGTCTGGTCGTCTTTCCAATTGAAGTGGGAACCTTCCCATCCGTCCGGAAAACAACGTCTCAATTCACCGGTCTCAATATCATAAGTAAAGGCTTCTGTATTCCAATCATAGATATATCCCTTTGTCTTAATTTGCCGGTTGAAATCTGAAACTGTACGGCCCAAGAAGAAAATTTTCTTGGCATTAGGGCTAATAGCAGTATGGCAGAAATACGCCAAGCCATCTTCCTTTTTTATTTGTGGCAATTTATCTTTCGCCTGTTCGATGCTCAGAAGGAGTCTGGATTCACCCGTCTTCAGGTTGACAAGGAACAGACCGTCATTCTCGGGATAAACCACATCTGCCAGTGCGTCTTGTCCATCACCAGCATATCCGTAATCGGGACGGCAGAGGCGCAAGCGGGAATAGTTGATGCTTATAGCCCATGTACCGGATTGGTCGACAGCACTTATAGGCCTGTCAATTATCCTCTCTTCCCCTGTTTTCCAATTATATATAACGGCGACAAACCTGCCGTCACGACAATCATTGAAGGCACAAAGACCATCTTCCCCGGGGAGCCAATGGAACATTGTCGCCTCCTGAAAATTCCAACAAGTAGTCTTTGAAATAGGTATGAGTCTATTGTTGTCTTGAAGATCAACAAGTGCGATTACAGCCGTGTCCGTCCGTTCTACAAGACGCCCGGAGAAGTTTGTTTCAAGTACGCTGACATACCGTCCATCCGGACTCCATGAATTGATTCCGAAATAACTTGCGAGCATGTGCTCACCTGGCGCAGAAGTAATTGCATAGGGCTCACCTACTTGAGGGAAAGCCGTCGGTACTTGGGAGCAGGCCGTGAATGCCGCAAAAAATATTAACGCTAACTTTTTCATTCTAATCTATCGCCTGCAAAACTAATTATTCTGCAAACTGAAGATTAGAACGAATCGTTACGTTTTTACAAGATTACTATTTTTCGAAAACTACGCGAGTGACTCGCGTAGTTTTCGAAAAAAAAAGACGCTAAGAGGCCGACCAAAAAGTAATTTTTGGCCGGTTTTCTTTATTATGGTGTATACACAATTTCGCCGGGTTGGCATAGCCCATCTTCGGGACTCCGCTCCCTTTG
Organism: Bacteroidales bacterium UBA1736; assembly: GCA_002315825.1. Taxonomy (GTDB): domain Bacteria; phylum Bacteroidota; class Bacteroidia; order Bacteroidales; family UBA932; genus Cryptobacteroides. The sequence continues at coordinate 1,524 of DCIC01000044.1, forward strand.
GTCGCTTCGGCCCCTCCCAAGCAAGCTTGGGCCCCTCCCCCTGCCCCTGTCCGGGGGTGGACAGGCCCTCAGATTGGTCTATGTCAACCCTGCTAGCTGTGTTGCGCCATTATTCGCAATCAATTTTCTGATATTATGAGCAGTAGCAATTAGGCCAAACTCAACTTTGACCTTGACATTTGATTTAAGACGGAAGCGCTTGAAGCCATGATTGAACTTGATGTCGCCAAAGACGGCCTCTGGTTCTATTGGTCTGTTGCTTCGATGATACAAACCCCTTTCACTTGTAAGTAGCTGCTTCGCATATGCCTTGTATTCATCCGCTTGATGATTAACTTCAATCTCCCTTTGATCCTTGCATCCCTTATAGCACATACTTCTTAATGGACATCTGCTACAGTCTTGAGCTCTGTATCTGCTTATAATCGAGACATAACCAAGGTCGGACTTTGACTTAAAGTTGCCGATAAGAGACAAATGCTGCCCCATAGGACAGACGTAATAGTTGTCTGCGGCATTGAAGTACATGTTTTTCGTAAGGAAGGGGTTGTCCTTGTATTTCCTATGATCCTCCGCATGGAACATGTTGTACTTGACATAAGGTACGATATTTTGACCAAACATAAAGTCGTAGTTCTGCTCACTGCCATATCCGGAGTCGGCACATACTTCTTCGCTCTGCATCCCGAACCTTGATTTGAATGATTTTAGATAAGGGACAAGAGTGCCCTGGTCGTTAGGTCTCCAGAAGATGCCGTAGTTGGTTATGAACTGATTCTCGGTAGATATCTGGACATTGTAACCTGGCTTTGTCTGGCCATTGTTCATCGCATCTTCCTTCATACGCATAAACGTTGCATCCGGGTCTGTCTTACTATAGCTGTTGCGCTCTCCAAGTGTATCCATTTTCCCCTCGTATTCCTTCTGTTTGGGTGCGCTTTCTGATTTCACCTTCTCAACGGATTTCCTCAATTTCTTGCCGCTAATGCCCTCCTCATCCATCTTTTTGAGGATATTGTCTGCTCTGCGAGACATTTCCTCAGATGTGAGATCCTGCTGCTCCTCCGCATTTTCCATCGCAAGAGCCTGCTCGGCCGACTCAAGGACAGCTTTCACGTTGGCTTCAAGCTTTGCCTTGTTCTTTTCCGTACTCCCTTTCCATACAAAGGTGTATTTATTGGCAACAGACTCTATCTTCGTTCCATCTATATATTGAACCTTGAGGCTTACAAACCCTTCCTCATGCAGCAGAAGCACTATCTGGGTGAATATGTTGTCAAACCTGTCGGCAAGACGCTTGCTGCGGAAGATGTTGATGGTCCTGAAGTCCGGAGTCTGCATGCCACTGAGCC
>DCIC01000098.1 GCA_002315825.1 Bacteroidales bacterium UBA1736
CTTGATTTGCAGCAATTTCTCCATAATTCGCGGCCCGGGATGGAAAAGATGAACAGCCTGATGCCGGAATGACAATAATTGACCTGAACCGGGGGAGACTGCCCAGAACCAAGGGGATGGGTAAAAAGGAAGAAGTATGTATTGCGGGAGCATTGGCCCCGAAAAGGGGACCCACGAAGTGGGGAGGACTCCCGCAATACATACTTCTTCCTTTTATTATTACTTCTCGACAGTGTAAGTGCCTGCCTGATACTCCTTGGCCTCGGTCTCGCCGGGGAGAGTGACAGAAGCCGTAGCACCCTCAGGAACAGTGAATGTCCAGACACACTTCTCACCCTCATACTTCCACTCACTCCTGATCACACCTGCTGCAGACTTATACTCAGCCTTGAGAGATCCCAGTCTCTTGTCAAAGACAGGCTTCATAATGATATGCTTGAATCCCGGAACTGCGACATCAGCAGCAATACCTGCGGCAGTCTCCCAAATCCACGCACAGACACAACCATAAGCATAATGGTTGAAACTGTTCATACCCTTGGGCCCCATACCCTTCTCAATCATATAACTGTTCCAACGCTCCCAGATAGTTGTCGCTCCATTGTCAACAGAATAAAGCCAACTTGGATTCTTACGCTGGAAAAGAAGCTCATAAGCAATATCCACCATACCATTTTCCGTAAGAGTTGACATAAGGATGGACGTCCCCAGGAAACCTGTCTGCAGACAATTGTCATGATCGGCAAAATTCTGACGCAAGCGGGCGATCATATTATCCTTAGCTTCACCTTCCACGATACCATTTTTCAGAGCAAAGAGAGCGGGAGTCTGCATAGTATTCAAAACCTCGGTCTTGAAAGAACCGTCAGCATTGAGGAAAGCATCCTTGAGATAAGACTTCGCCCTGACAACCATATCCTCATATTTCTGAACATCCCTGCCTGTGGCAGCTGCCATATCACGCATCAAAGAAGCATTTATTGCCCAATATGAAGCCCCAAGATAATTCCAGTAAGCGATAGCTTCCGGACGCGGAGCCCTATGTCCATTGGTTGACTCAAAAGCCAGTCCCCCGCAAGTCTCGAGAGCCTCATAGCTGAGCCAGTCAGCCCACTGATAATTGCCATTCTCAGCGCTCAATGCAACGTGGTCATACTTCGTGTCGTCAATATGATTGATGAAGCGCTCCATAGCCTCCCAGTTCTCGTCAATGATAGACTTGTCACCGAACTGCTTCCACACTGTCCAAGGCACAATGATACCTGCATCGGCCCAACCGAGACGCATCATCGAAGTAGGCTCGGCACCATACTGACCGAAAGGAGCCACGCCGGGGAATCCGCCGAACTCACTCTGAGTGTCGCGCATATCACGCATCCACTTATGGAAGAAATTGTCTGTATTGGCAAAGAAAGTACCTGTCTCAGTGAATACCTGTGTGTCAGCAGTCCATCCGAGTCTCTCGTTGCGCTGAGGACAGTCAGTGGTGACAGAGAGATAATTGGACCTCTGTCCCCATATAGTATTGGAAATGAGCTTGTTCACTAAGTCATTTCCGGTAGTGATGGTACCGGACTCCATCTCCTTGGAGATAGAAGTCACAGGAATCGAATTGACAGACTTGATGCGGACCTCGTCAGTCGCAGTTACAGAGATGAGACGATATCCGAAGAAAGTGAAATGAGGATAATAAGCGACATAATCCTTGTTCTCCGCAAAAATATAGTCCAGACTCATACCTGACTCTGGGATACGGAGATTGGTCCTGTGGCAGCTGCCTTCGGGACCGTCCATACCGCGGCTCTTCTGACCGTTGCCGTCATTTAGAAGCTCGGAAGGAAGACAAGTCAGCTGAGTGCCAGCCTTGGCTTTGAATACAAAAGAAGGAACACCTGCACAGTTCTGACCGAAGTCCACGACAAGAGTCTGACCGGGCAGCACGACCATTTCTTCTCCATTGGCAAATTCTTTGGTAATGATAACCTTACCATATGCATCTTCGCTTGCGCCCTCGACACCTTCCCATACATAAGACTTAATAGGAGCGATACTCAGATCCTCACGCAGATAAATCTCGGCACCGTTGGAAGGCAGAATCTCGCCATTGAACTCGCAGTTCTTCTCGGGAGCGGAGAGCATCTGAATTGTCTCGTAACCGGGGAGCTCCCTTGCATCATAGATCTCACCGTCAAAGATGTCGGCGTGCTTTACTGGACCTGCGATGCCGGCTTTCCAATTGGCAGTGTCAGTCCCATACAATTTCTTGCTTCCGTCAGTGAAAGTGAGCTCGAGCACAGAACGGAACGCACACTTCTTGCCGAAGAACCCCTCATTGCCCGCAGGGGTGATAATCTTGTCAGCCCACCAGCCCGGAGTCACCTGTGCTGAAAGCACATTCTCTGCACCTGCCTTAGTGTTGAAAGCGGCGGTAATGTCATAAGTAAAAGACCTTCTGGTCTTCTCATAGTGAGTGAAACCCGGCTTGAGAATCTCAGCGCCAACGGTCTGACCGTTGATGTAAATCTCATAAACGCCCAGGCCTGTTGTCATCCATTTTGCCGAGCTTACCTGCGCATCATTTTTGACGGTGCTGACAAACCAGCTCGCTCCGTCAGCAGCGCGGTTGTTGGTCTCTGCAGTGGTAATACCTGTAATTACCTCAGCGTCAGCGGCTGATATCCATTCTGAATTGGCCCAGGCAGCATCCTCAAGAGCATCCACTCTTGTTCCGACATTGGAAGGGGCGGGTGAACCGCATCCTGCGAGCACACAGACAGTGGCGGCGGATGCGATAATCGTGAAGAAATGTTTATTCATTGTATTATAGTGTTGATGATAATCAATCGGTTTGTAAAGATAATTCTAATTTCCGAAATGTTAGTTAAATTTGTGAGTTATGAAACCAAGCATAAAATATCAGATATGAAGAGCTACATAGAAGAAAACAAAACAAGGTTCTACGAAGAATTGTTCAGCCTCCTTCGCATCCCTTCCGTCAGCGCAAGCAAAGAACACAAAGAAGATATGCTGCGCTGCGCTCGCAGACTTGCCGAGCTCCTCAAACAGGCCGGTGCAGACAGAGCGGAGGTGATGCCCACGAGTGGCAATCCGGTAGTATTCGGCGAAAAAATAATCAGCCCCACTGCCAGAACAGTGCTGGTATATGGCCATTATGACGTCCAGCCTGCCGAGCCTCTTGACAAATGGAACACCGACCCCTTTGAGCCCGTGATTCACGACGGCGCCATTTGGGGAAGGGGAGCGAACGATGACAAAGGCCAATTGTTTATGCATATCAAGGCCTTCGAATTTATGCTTCGCACCGGAGAACTGCGCCACAACGTCAAATTCATATTCGAAGGCGAGGAAGAAATCTCAAGCCCCTCCCTTCCATCCTGGATGGAGCAGAATAAGGAACTTCTCAAAGCCGACATCTGCCTAGTGTCAGACACGACCTTCATATCCGAGAAAGTCCCTTCCATCAATTGCGGAATGCGAGGACTCTCATACCTGGAAGTCAAGGTGACAGGGCCCAACAAGGACCTTCACAGCGGACACTACGGCGGAGCCGTGGCCAATCCGATCAATACCCTCTGCGATATGATTTCCTCCCTCATTGACAAAGACGGAAGAGTCACTGTCAAAGGATTCTATGATGATGTCGAGGAGCTGTCAGAGGAGGACAGGTCCCAGCTGGCAAGAGCTCCCTTTGATATCGACGAATACAAAGCCTTTCTGGATATTGATGAAGTCAAAGGAGAAAAAGGATACACCACGCTCGAGCGCACCGGCATCCGCCCTTGTCTCGACGTCTGCGGAATCTGGGGCGGCTATACAGGTGAAGGCGCCAAGACGGTCCTCCCTTCCGAAGCTCACGCAAAGATATCAATGAGACTCGTGCCCAATCAGCTCAGTTCCAAGATAACAAAGCTATTTGTCGAGCATTTCAAATCCATTGCGCCCCCATACGTCAAAGTGGAAGTCAAGCCCTGCGAAGGAGGCGACGGCTTTCTCATCCCAATCACATCCGATGCATACAAAGCTGCATCAAGAGCGATGGGTGAGGTGTACGGCATTGAGCCTGTGCCCAGCAGGGGCGGCGGCAGCATCGCAGTTCTCGCCGAGATGCAGAAAATCCTCGGAATCGATCCCCTCCTGATGGGCTTCGGTCTTGAGAGAGACACAATCCATTCTCCTAATGAAAGTTATCTCCTCTCCCAGCTATTCAACGGGATGGAATCAATAGCACTGTTCTATAAATACTATTCGGAATGAAAAAGATCAGCACAATCCTTATCACCATTGCCATAATCTGTTGTGCAGCATTAAGCGCATCGGCAAAGCCTTCAAGACATATCGATAAATATCCCTTGATCGGAGCACAGATATTCGTTGAGCCCGGACAGAGTGATGAGCAGATTGATTCCTTCTTCGCGGCGATGGAAAAAGCCGGAATGGAAGTGGGGCGCATCAGACTCTTCGGTGTACACGTGCTCAAACCGGACGGCAGCTATGATTTCAGTCTGTATGACAAGGCCTTCGACGCCGCCGCAAGGCACCACGTGAGGATGTTCATCACACTGTTCCCTCCTACAGACGAGCTTAGCGACGTGGGCGGATTCAAGTTTCCCCGTACCCGGGAGCACCTCGAGCAGATACTGGACTACACCCGCCAGAGCGTAAACCATTTCAAGTCACATCCCGCCACTTACTGCTGGGTGCTTCAGAATGAGCCCGGTCTGGGAGGCCCCATCAACCCCTCATCAACCCCGCTCGCAGATGAAATGTTTGAAAGCTTCTGCAAGGAGAATCCTTACGTGCGGGATTCCTGGCTCAAGGGAGATTTCCGCAGGGAGCAGTTCACCCGCGTCTATACCACCTGGTACCTCAAGACCATTGCGGACCTTGTCAAGGAATGCGACCCTCTCCACGGGCGTCATATCAATCCCCATCAGATCCTTGGGACCCTCCCCGAATACGAATTCGACAAATTTGACTTCCTTACTTCGCTGGGCAGCTCAATGCACCTCAGCTGGCATTTTTCCTATTTCAATAGGGATGAGTATCAGGGGGGAATTGCCTTGATGTCCGATATCATCCATACGGCAGCCTCGGACAAGGGTGCGTGGGTTACGGAAATGCAGGGAGGCCCTGTGACCGCCAGCGGAAACACAGTCCTCTGTCCCAGCCCGATGGAGATGAAAATGAATATATGGACAGCCATCTGCTCTGGTATGGACGGAGTCCTTTTCTGGACCCTCAATGCCAGAAGGTCGGTTCAGGAAGCGGGGGAGTGGGCTTTGCTCGAATTTACAGGCGACCCCAGCGAGAGAATGCAGGCTGCTGCTCAGACAATAAGTGAAATCACCGAGCATAAAGCCTTCTTCGATGCGGCGGAGCCTGAGAAATCAGAAGTGGCTATCCTGTACAATAAAGAATCCTTCTGGATCCAGTCCAGAAATGCCATAATCTCAAATGACAAGGAGAATGCAGGCAGAGGAGGCGGAGTTGTCGCACAGTCAATGGCAAGCTGCTACACGACCCTCAGCTCTATGGGCCTCTCGCCCAGAGTCGCGGATATGGATCTTACTGACTTCGAGGGTATCCGTTACATAATCCTGCCCGATATGGTAAGTCTGACAGATGCCCAGATATCCAAGCTCGAAGGATTTGTCAAAAAGGGCGGAGTCCTGCTGCTGAGCGGAATGACAGGCTATTATGATGAAAATATGTCCTGCCGCTTTATGGAACCCTCGCCGCTTGACCCTCTGACCGGGGCGAGGATGAGAGAGTTTGCAGTGGGGGAACCCTATCATCTGCTTTCCTGCGGTATCTACAACCACATCTGGATGGGAAAACTCAAACCCGTCACGGCGACAAGCCTTTTGTGCGAAGGTGAGGACTGCATAGCTACGGAGCACAAGTATGGAGCGGGGCGCGTAATATGGTTCCCGTCAATGATAGAGCTCGGAGCCTGGCATACCAAGGCTGAATGCACTGACGGCGCAGAGGGTCTCAGGCGCTTCTACTCCAGCGTCCTTGCGCCCTTGTCGCAGGGCAACGGCATTTATCTTGAAGAGCCTTGCAAGGGAATCGTGATCCGTACTTTGAAGTCCGGCAGCAAAAGAATGAGTCTGGTAATCAATAAGAACGAGTCTGACGTGGCTCTACGGGTCCACGGAGTGCCTTCAACAGCTCAGCTCGTAAGCGGAGATGCCGCCTTTGTAAAGGACGGCACTATGAGACTCAATGGCAATACTTATGCCCTCCTTTTTTATTAAGTCATTCTTAAAAAATAACTTGGTAATCTTTGTGAATCTTTACCAACTTATTTTTTCATCATTCCTAAAACATTTGTAATTGAGAAAAAATCTTATCTTTGTAATTGGGATATTATTTGAAATCTAAACATAAAACGCAAAAATATGTCTGTAAAAATTCTCAGTGTTGATGATGAGGTCGATCTCGAACTTCTCCTTACCCAGCACTTCCGCAGGAAAATACGTAAAGGTGATTATGAATTCGTCTTCGCCCACAATGGTCTGGAAGCGCTTCAGGAGCTTCTGAAGAATCCGGATGTCAGCATCATACTTTCAGATATCAATATGCCCGAGATGGATGGTCTCACCCTCCTGGCGCATATCAACGAGATGCGTAACCCGGCCCTCAAGGTCATTATGGTCAGTGCCTATGGCGATATGGACAACATCCGCCAGGCTATGAACGGGGGTGCGTTTGATTTTGCCACCAAGCCCATAGACCTTGAAGATCTGGAAAAGACCATCGAGAAGGCCATCGAGCAAATAGAGTTTGTAAGAGCTTCCCAGAAGGAGCACAGCACACTTGTCAATATCCAGAACGACCTGAGCGTCGCCAGAGAGATACAGCACGCTATCCTTCCCCACAGCTTCAATCTCAAGATGGAAAAAGGCTCCAACGTGGATATCCACGCGAGTATGATGGCCGCCAAGGATGTCGGTGGAGATTTTTATGATTTCTTCCCCATCGATGACAATCATTTCGGATTTACAATGGCCGATGTCAGCGGAAAGGGTATTCCGGCCGCCATTTTTATGGCTGTGAGCCGCACGATGATCAAAGCCAACGGAGTGCGCAGCATAAAGTCCTCCGAATGTATGAGAGTGGTCAATGACCTTCTCTGCGAGGAAAGTCTCAACTCTATGTTCGTGACCTGCCTCTATGGAGTGTACAATCTGGATACCGGAGAGATCGAATACACCAATGCGGGTCACAATGCCCCGTATATCCTGCATCCCGACGGATCGGTTGAGATGGTCAAGTCTCACGTCAATCTGGTCCTCGGCGCTATGCCCGGTATGCAGTATCAGGGCGACACACTCACCCTTGCTCCCGGCGACACACTTGTCACCTACACTGACGGAGTGACGGAGGCAGAGGATATTCAGCACGGCCAGTTCGGTGAGCATCGTCTCGAATCCATCCTCCAGTCCCTCAAGGGCTCTTCCTCTGAAGAAATTGTCAACCTCATTAATGAAAAGGTCAAGGAGTTTGCCGGTGACGCGGAGCAGAGTGATGATGTGACGCAGCTCGTCATCCGCAGAGTCCGCTAATAGCAAGCTCTGAAATGAAAGTCAATAACCTGATAAAGACCGTTGCCGCTCTGTTCGTTGCAGGAGCCGTTGTCGGAGCATATTTCTTAGGAAAGAGCCAGACGGCCGGTCTGAATGATGAACTTCTCGGAGAGCTCGAAGACTTGCGATCCGGTCAGGCTGACGCGGCTGTTGTCAAGCGAGTCAGCCAGCAGATGG
>DCIC01000105.1 GCA_002315825.1 Bacteroidales bacterium UBA1736
GAGTTACCTCGCAATAAATGAAATGACCTCGTTGAGATACTGCTCTTGCGCAGGAATGTCAAACATCACAGCATAATGCCACAGATTATTTCCATACAACATTCCGACTTCCACTCCGGCAGCCTTCATCTTATCATACAACAACATAGTATCAGGACTGAGGATATCATCGGAGGCATTGTAAATGAATGTTCTTGGCATCCCTTTATGATTACCGTGAATAGGGCTGAGCTTCGGATCAGAAAAGCTCATACCATCTTGAGCCCAGTGATGGCAGGATTTCGCAAGATATATTGAACTCATAATATCCTTACTCTCAAGGCTCTGGATATCGGGATTCCCCAAAGTAAAATCAGCCAATGGCGAAATAGGGAAAATCGCATCCGGAAGTTGCATTCCAAGTTCTTTCAGATACATCGTGAACGTCAATGTAAGGTTACCTCCGGCCGATTCACCCATTATATAAATAGGTTTCCCCTCTTTAAGTAGACTCTTATAAACATCAAGAACCATAGATAGACCGTTAAGAACTCTATACGAAGGGGCCAGAGGATATAAGGGCATATAAATGGCCGCATTCATACGGGAAATAAGCTTTTCACAGAAGGGAGAATGAACAGTTGTATTGAAATTAAGGAAAAAAGCGCCTCCGTGCAAAAAAATGAGATTGTAATCCGGAGTACCGGTTTTGCGTGTGAGTTTCATAGTTTTCCAACCATTCTCATCAACAAGCACATCGCGCTTGTATTCGTCAGAGAAATCACAAACGACACCGCCATATTCCTCATATGACTTATCCGCGTAAGTATTAAAAAGAGCATCAACATCTTCTTGACTTCTTGGACGTGGATTGTCAATGATTGTTTGTCTCATTGCAACTGTCTTGGCGTCAAGGGTTTCGCTCGTATAGTGAATGAAGCACTTCGTATCATTCTCCATTTTTGAACAAGAAGATGACAGCACGCTAAGCAAAGCCATCGAAAACAGTAGTGTAGTAAAAGGTTTCATTATCGATTTGTTTAAGTTCAAACTAACAATGCAAAAATAAGCATTTCCTTGATATCACCTAAAATTTGCGCAAAGGAGCAACGGGGATTATAAAGCAAATCTTTTCATATCTTTGTGGAAAGATAATAAATATGAGGAACTGGATTTTTGTAATTTGTATTGCTTTATTTTGTTCTCTCCTGCTTATATCCTGCGAAAAGAACTCTCAGCCAGGACAGGAGGAAATTATCCCGAATATTATTTTCGATACTGATTTGGGCAATTCCACAGATGATGTTTTGGCGATGCATGCTATGTTCTCCGCTCGTGAAGAGGGGTTGTGCAACGTGGTTGGAGTAATGGGAGACAGACAATTTGGGAAGGCCAAGGACTTGTTGGACCGTTTTCTCCATTACTATAACGCTGACGATGTACCCCTGGGGTTTGTGGACGGAGAGAATCAGTATTTTGAATTGATTCCTTACTACCAGCTTATTGATTCGCTCAAGTCGGATGGTACTCCTTTGTTCGAACCGTCAGGCATTCCTCTTTCCGAGCGCTTGCCGGCGTGGAAACTCTATCGGAAACTCCTCAGCGAAGCCGCGGACAACAGCATCACGATTGTATGTGTCGGTATGCTTACCAATTTGGGATTGCTGTTGGATTCACCGGCTGATGAATTCTCTCCACTGACAGGGTCGGAACTTGTTGAAAAGAAAGTAAAGGTACTTGAATTGATGGCCGGTTGTTTCACATCAGTCCCTCTCAGATATACAAAATCGGGGACCGTGTGCAAATTCATTGAAGTCGAATACAATATCGGTGGAGACATACCTCTGGCCCAGAAAGTTATTCATGGCTGGCCTGGAAAAATAAATGTTTTCCCGCTGGAAGAAGGCCTTCACTTCCCTTCCAATCACGATGCGATTCTCGAACAATACAAATGGCAGCCGGACAGCCCCATTTATCAGATATACTCACGTTATGACGAGTGGGAGAAAGGCGACGTCGGGCAGTATTTATGGGATTTAATTACAATGCTTCACGCCATTTTCCCTCAAAATGTATTTATGGACTCCACTCCGGGTTATATATATGTCGAAGACAGCGGCAGAACCATATTCTTGACGGATCCTCTCGGCATACTTCCGGATCCTATAGGAGACCATAGGATTATCAGCATGAACTTCACTTCTGAGACAAAGATTCAGATGTATCTGGAGTATATTACCGGGTTTTCTCCAAAAGACAGAAGAATGACTGTCAGGTAAAGCGGAGTATGAAGGCTAGACGCGGCCGGGATATTGTTTAAGAGCCTGCTCGAGAATCGCCATAGCCTTCTGAAGCTCCGGCACCTCAAGCACATAAGCAATGCGCGCGTGATTCTTTCCGACGCCCTCAGTCTTGTAGAAAGACTCGGCAGGAGTAATCATCACAGTCTGATTATCCACCCTGAACTCCGTGAGCAGCCACTTGGCAAAACTGGAAGCATCATCAACAGGCAGCTCAACGACCGTATAGAACGCACCTAGCGGACGAGGACAGAACACACCCTCCATCTTATTCAGAGCATCCACAGCACAATCGCGACGGCGGATATACTCAGCTTTGACCTCATCAAAATACGACTGCGGCGTATCCAATGCCCCAATAGAAGCATATTGCCCCAAAACCGGAGGACACAGACGGGACTGAGCGAACTTGAGCGCGGCGGCCATCACATCCTTGTTGTGAGAAATGATACAGCCAATACGAGCCCCGCAGAGATTGTACCTCTTGGAAACAGAATCGACCAAAATGACATTCTGCTCACACCCGGGGATACTCATCGCACTGAAATGCGGCTCATCCGTATAGCAGAACTCACGATACACTTCATCAGAAATCAGGAAGAGATCGTGCCTGCGGCAAAACTCCCCTATCTGAAGCATTTCCTCCTTGCTGAAAAGCTTCCCAGACGGATTGCAGGGATTGCTGATAAGCACAGCCTTCGTCCTGGGCGAATACAACTTCTCAAACTCCTCAATCCCGGGAATACGGAAATCATCACGGATATCTGTAGGAACAGCTTTGAGAGTAATGCCGTTAAGGAATGCGAATGTATTGTAATTGGTATAGAAAGGCTCGATGACAATAATCTCATCCCCCTGGTCTGCAGCTATCTGCATCGCTGTAGCAAACGCCTCGCTTCCCGCAACCGTCACAAGAATCTCAGAAAGGTCTATGTCAATCCCAATCTTCTTATAATATTTCTCTATCAAATCCTTGCGCAGCTGAAGAAGACCCGCAGAATTGGTATAAGAAAGATGATGCATATTGTGACATTTGTCCATAATAGCATCAATCGCACAAGACGGGGACTTTATATCCGGGGCACCCACATTGAGATGATACACTTTTGTACCCTGAGCTTCGGCCGCTTCAGAAAACGGCACAAGCCGGCGTATAGCCGAGGCGGGCATAGTATGAGATTTTTCCGAAATCTTCAACATATTTATCTCTTACTTATCATATATTCTGCAATCTGCACTGCATTGAGAGCGGCTCCCTTTCTGATCTGGTCTCCTGAAAGCCAGAATGTAATGCCATTCTCATTGGCCACATCCTTACGGACACGCCCTACATAGACAGCATCTTTCCCACCGGTAAAGAGAGGCATAGGATATTTCTTTGTTGCAGGATCATCCTCAAGCACCAGGCCAGGAGCGGAGGCAATCGCCTTCTGCACATCGGCAACCTCCAACGGCTTTTCAGTCTCCACCCATACAGCCTCCGAGTGAGAGCGGAGCGAAGAAATGCGAACACACATAGCAGAGCATTTGACATCGGAATGGAGAATCTTGCGAGTCTCATTGAACATCTTCATCTCCTCTTTTGTATATCCATTGTCAGTAAATACGTCAATCTGAGGAATCACATTGTAAGCCAACTGATAAGCAAACTTATCGACCGTCACCGGCTTGCCCTCAACAATATCCTTGTACTGCTGCTCAAGCTCCTTCATAGCCTGGGCACCGGCCCCGGATGCAGACTGATAGCTTGCAACGTGGATCCGTGTGATATGGGAGAGTTTCTCTATAGGTTTGAGTACCACTACCATCATAATAGTGGTACAGTTTGGATTGGCAATAATGTTTCTGGGGCAATTGAACGCATCCTCGGCATTGCACTCCGGCACTACGAGGGGCACGTCCTCATCCATTCGGAAAGCGCTGGAGTTGTCAATCATTATTGTCCCGTGCTTTGTGATAGTCTGGGCAAACTCCTTTGAGGTACCTGCACCGGCAGAAGTGAAAGCGAAATCAATGCCTTTGAAGTCGTCGTTGTGCTGAAGAAGTTTGACTTCCAACTCTTTTCCGCGGAATGTGTATTTGCGGCCGGCACTTCTCTCCGATCCGAACAAAACAATCTCATCAGCAGGAAAATTTCTTTCCTCGAGGACGCGCAGGAACTCCTGTCCCACAGCACCGCTTGCACCAACAATAGCTACTTTCATTTTATATATTCATTAAGTTCGATTACAAACATACGGAAAATCTTCCGGTTTTATTCCTGCAAATATACCAAATTATACACACGAAGTGTGGAAAGGCACAATCAGATTTCAACCTCGACTTTATGTTTGCCCGCAGAGAATGGAATAAACTGCTTTCCGCCCTTCCCCTTGTTTACTATATGAATGTCATAATCAGCACCTCTGAAATGCCTGTGCACGGTGTACTCCTTGATACTGTCAGGGAGACAAGGCTCAATCAGAAGTCCGTCATATTGAGGCTTTATACCCAGTATCCATTCCGTGATTGTGTACCAGTTCCAGGCTGCAGTTCCGGTGAGCCAGCTGTTTTTGCCTTCGCCAGGACGCGCAGAATCCTTGCCGGCGACCATCTGGCAATAAACATAAGGCTCCACCTTATGCAAGTTCTGGTCCTTGATATACGAAGGGCTTATCTTGCACCAATGCTCCCAAGCGTCTTGCGCGCGATTTGCCACTACCTCTCCGATAATGACCCAAGGGTTATTGTGGCAGAAGATTCCGGCATTCTCCTTATATCCCTGAGGGTATGAGGAAATCTCTCCGTATTCGATATAGTATTTTGTGTACGCAGGATTGTTGAGCACTATTCCGTGTTCACAATCCATCATCTTCTTTACCGAATCGAGGGCCTTGTCGCACATTCCCTTATCTTGGCCGATAGCTGCCATAGTGCACCAGCCCTGGCTTTCGATAAATATCTTGCCTTCCTCACAGTCGTTACTGCCCACCTTGCCTCCGAAATAGTCATAGGCACGAAGGAACCACTCACCATCCCAGCCGTACATCTCCACCGCCTTAATCATCGAATCGATTCTGGCCCTGACATCTTCAATCTGAGCTTTATCAGCTCCAATGCGCTCCAGCAGCTCAAGAAACTGTCTTCCGCAGAACACAAACTGCCCGGCAATCATAAGTGATTCGGCCTTGCTTCCCTGAGTCTTATTTTCAGTAGTCTGGAATGACTCGTTAGGGTCATTGGAGAAGCAGTTGAGATTCATACAGTCGTTCCAGTCGGCACGTCCTATGAGAGGAAGACCATGCGGGCCGAGATTGGCCGAAATATGATCGAAACTTATCTTCAAATGCTCAAGAAGGGTCTTTTCAGACCCCGGCACATTGTCGAAAGGCACCATCTCATCAAGGATGCTGAAATCACCGGACTCCTTGATATATGCTACAGTTCCGAATATCAGCCAAAGAGGATCGTCCCCGAAACCTCCGCCGATACCATTATTGCCGCGCTTTGTAAGAGGCTGGTACTGATGATAACAGCCTCCATCAGGGAATTGGGTTGAAGCGATGTCGATTATCCTTTCACGGGCGCGCTGGGGGATCTGATGAACAAATCCCACAAGATCCTGATTAGAATCGCGGAACCCCATCCCACGGCCAATTCCGCTCTCAAAGAAGCTGGCGCTTCGGCTCATATTGAAAGTCACCATACACTGGTACTGGTTCCAAGTGTTAACCATCCGGTCAAGCTTCTCATTTCCCGATTCAACGGAGAACCTGCCAAGCAGACTCTCCCAATAACAGTTCAATTCGGCAAAAGCCGCATCAACCTTTTCTGCAGTGTCAAAGGCATCGATGAGTTCGTAAGCGGGTTTCTTGTTTATCAAGTCCGAGCAGCTGTTGTATAGTTTGCCGCCTTCCGGAAGCCTGTGAGGAGGAACAACAGACAATTGCTTCTCAAACTTCTCCTCCTGAGGATTCTCAACATAACCCAGAACAAACACAAGATCCTTCTGCTCCCCAGGAGCGAGAGTGACTGCGATGCAGTGCGATGCAATGGGACTCCATCCGTGAGCAACGGAATTGCCGGACTTCCCGGCAATCACATTCTGAGGCGCATCGAAGCCGTTGTACAGCCCCACAAAACTCTCCCTGTCGGTATCAAAGCCCTCAATCGGCGAATTGACAGAGTAGAATGCATAATGGTTGCGGCGCTCACGATATTCTGTCTTATGGTAGATTATGCTTCCCTCAACCTCAACCTCACCTGTCGAGAAATTGCGCTGGAAGTTTTCCATATCGGTCTCGGCATTCCAAAGACACCATTCCTGAAGTGAAAAGACCTTGAAGGACTTGACGCAATCAGAAGTATTGCGGAGAGTAAGCTTCTGAATTTCACATCTTTTGCCAATTGGCACGAAGAAAAGGACAGACGCCTCGATACCGTTCTTTCGTCCGGTAATCCTGCTATAGCCCATACCGTGCCGGCACTCGTAGGCTTCAAGAGCTGTCTTACAAGGTTTCCAACCAGGATTCCAAACAGTTCCACCATCGTTAATGTAAAAATATCTGCCGCCCGCATCCATTGGAACACCATTGTAGCGGTAACGAGTAATGCGGCGAAACTTTGCGTCCTTGCAGAAACAGTAACCTCCCGCCGTACCGGAGATCAGAGAAAAGAAATCTTCTGTCCCCAGATAATTAATCCAAGGCCAAGGTGTTGCAGCTTCGGTGATTACGAATTCTCTTGCAGCATCGTTGAAATGTCCGTATTGTTCCATTGACTTATTATTTCTTGATAGGGAATTTGTATATAAGCCATCCCATTATAACAGCAATGGCTGCGGGAACCAGAGAGAAGAGAGACCACACCATCGTGCGGACAGTAGTGGTGACCGACTCAGGGTCAATGACAGAATTGCCAAACTGATCCGGAATCATCCGGGCTCCTGCAAGGCCAAGGAACAGAGCAATGAGCGATCCGGAGATGGCTCCGCCAAGCTTCTGTGCCATTGTTCCTGAAGAGAAGATAAGTCCGGTCGATGAAGTTCCGAATCTTTCGGTGGCATAGTCAGCAACGTCAGCGTACATTGACCACAGCAGTGGAGAGTAAAGGCCCACACCCACTGAAGCAAGGATAACAGTAGCGACCATAAGCCAGATATACTTCGGATCCATAGGAATAAAGAATGCAGCCGCTGCAAAGACGGCGCAAATGGCAGAAGACCAGATAAATGCAATTCTCTTCGAGCCTACCCATTTTGTGAATTTTGGAGAAACTCCTCCGATTATCATACTGGTGACCTCACCGAATGCCATAAGCACTGTATAGTTGATGATGAAGCCGCCCACGGTGACATCACCTCCAAGACAGTAAGAAATCATATATCCTGCCACCGCATAACGGAATCCGTTGAAGAAGTTCGTACAAATTCCGGTCAAAGTCAGGAAGATCCAGGGCTTATTCTTGAAAAGATCCACAAACTGCCTGAAAGAAAACTTCTCGGCACGCTTAGGCTTGACCCTTTCTTTTGTACCAAGACCGCAGAGCAGTGTCATCAGCGCAGCAAGACCGCCGAAAATCGCTCCAATGACAGAATACTGATGGGCATCGGTGCCTCCGATAAACTTCTGTATGTACGGAAAGGAAATCAGTGTTATGAAACCCATTGCGTATGCCCCGACCATTCTGAACGAGGAGAACTCGTTCTTCTCGTTGTCATCAGAGGTCATCACTCCAAGAAGAGAGCCGTAAGGCACGTTGACAATGGTGTAGATAGCCATCATAAGAAGATACAGCACGTAAGCATATATTCTCTTCCCGGTAGGGTCAAGGTCTGGGGTATGCAGCAGCAGAGCGAAGATGACCCCGAAGGGAATCGCCCCAAAGATGATCCAAGGACGATAAGTCCCCCAGCGAGACTGCGTGCGGTCAGCAAGACTTCCCACAATCGGATCTGTAACTACGTCAAACAGACGTGCCAGAAGCATCAGAGCGGCCGCGTCAGCAAAGGAGAGGCCGAACACGTTTGTAAAGAAGAGAGGGAATGCGGTGGACATTATTTTCCAAGTGATTCCACCCGCACCGGCATCACCCAGTGCGTAAGAAAGTTTTTCCCAAATGGTAACTTTAGACGTATCCATAAACGCTTATTATTTAGTATTAGTGTTTTTGTCTATCAATCTGTTGAGTCTTTCAACGGTGAGTCCCGTCCTAAGTCCGTCAGGCTCGGTATTGAGGCAATAATCCACAAGCCGCTCCACACTTGAGACGGCAACGTGAAGCCTCGTATCAGAAGAAGCATAGTAGATAAACACCTTACCGTCCGGATCAGCAATCCAACCGTTTGAGAATGCGACATTCATCACATCTCCGATGTATTCACCTCCATCGGGTGCGATGAAAAAGCCGGACGGAGCGGCAATCACCTTTGAGGGATCCTCAAGAGAAGTCATATAAAGATAGAGCACATAGCGCAGTCCACTGGCACATCCGCGCACTCCGTGAGCCAAATGGAGCCATCCCGATTCGGTTTTTATCGGTGAGGGGCCCTCTCCGTTCTTAACTTCAGTAATGGTGTGATAACGGCGCTCTGAGATAATCTGCTGCTCAGCTATCACAGCGTTTTCCATCGAATCCACAAGTGCCCAGCCGATTCCCCCACCGCTGCCGGTGTCGATAAATCCGTCCTGCGGACGAGTGTAGAGAGCATATTTGCCATCGACAAACAAAGGATGAAGGCAGACGTTGCGCTGCTGGCTCTCGCTGACAAGGTCCGGAAGCCTTTCCCAGTTGACAAGATCCTTTGTGCGGGCAATACCACAGGCGGCCGTAGCCGCGCTCAAATCTCCCTCAGCACTGTGATCCTTGCGCTCCACGCAGAACAGTCCGTATATCCAGCCGTCCTCGTGTTCAACCACCCTCATATCATAGACATTGGTGGCAGGCTCACCATACTCGGGCATAGTTATCGGACGCGGCCAAAAGCGGAAATTGTCAACACCGTTGGGGCTTTCAGCGACAGCGAAGAAAGACTTGCGGTCATCAGCCTCCACGCGGACAATCAGCACATATTTGCCTTTCCACTTGATGGCACCGCTGTTGAAAGTGGCGTGTATGCCAAATCTCTCCATAAGGAATGGATTGCTCGCCTCATTAAGGTCGTATCTCCATTCGAGAGGTGCGTGTGAAGCCGTAAGCACCGGATTTTCGTAGCGCTCATAAACTCCGTTTACATAGACGGGAGTATTCTCTTTATTAAGAAGGCTTTCGTGTGCCTTGCGAAGAGCTTCGATTTTTTCGTTGAATGTCATTATTTTATCGGATTATCGTTTCGTTCCAAAAGTTCCATACACATCCTTCCGTTATGATAAGGGCATTTCCAGAAGCCCGCAAGGTCATCCTCGGGATGTTGAGGGTAGCGCCACCACCATTCTCCCTGCTCCCGGATGATGTATTTCTTTATGAATTTCCAGGCGTGTTCAGAGCGTTCCTTCCATATTTCATCTCCGGTCAATTGCCACTGATTCCAGCAGCCTACCACGCATTCCGCCTGGACCCACCAGTGCCGATCGCTGTCAATGCGGTCACCTTCCCTTTCATAAGAAAGACCGCCGTCCGGCATCAGACCTTCCATAGCTGCGGCAGCAATCTTATTGCACACAGTCTTGGTCTTTTCCATCAGGACAGGGTCTTCGAGCACCTGAGCAGCCTCCATCATCAGCCAACTCGCTTCGATGTCGTGACCGAAACTCTGCACATCGCCTTGGCGAGTCCAGTTTTCGTCGAAGAAAAGCTGCAGGTGGCCGTCCGCACCGGTGATTATTTCAAGGAAGATATTGAGCAGATTATGAAGCTGACCGCGGAGGTGCTCATCTTTCCAGACACGGAGCAGCGCTGTGTAGCCCTCGAGAATATGAAGATGAGAATTCATTGTTTTGGCGTCGTTCCTGTCTTTTTCGCTGAGGCGCATATCTTCTATCGGGCCCCAGTCGCGCTCGGAAGCCTCGATATATCCATTCTTTTCCCCATCGAAACTGTGCTCTTCTATGCTCTGGAATAAACTAATGGCGGCATCAAGGCTGATCCTGCTGCCGGTTGCGCGGAAATGTTCCGCCAGGCCGTAAACGGCAAAGGCAATGGCATAATACTGTTTCTTCGTACTGAGAGGATTACCGGCAGCATCAAGGCTCCAATAAGCGCCACCGAAAGTCCTGTCGATAAACCTATTGACTATTTCGTCCCTTGCGCGGTCGGCTAGGGCAAGATATTCCGCATCCTTGAGAATACGATAAGCTGAAGAAAACGTCCAGAGGATTCTGGCATTCAGAATCAGGCCTTTTTCCGAGCCGGCCTCGAGGCTCCCGTCGGAACATCTCTTTCCGTAAAAACCGCCTTGCGGGTCCACCATATTGTCAGCCCAGAACCTAAGAATATTATCTGTCAGCTCCTGTCTGACTTCTTTAACAAATTGACTTTGATCCATACACAAATATACGTAAAAAAGATCAGAACACCCATTTTAGACCGACGCAGGGGCGGAGCCAATATCCTTTGGCCGAGCCGAAATCAATCGACAGCTCCGCTTCACCGCCTACATTTAGATTTTCGCATCCAAAATGCCTTCCGACCTGATACCACAACTGAGGCTCTGCCAAAAATGTGACTCGGGCGATTCGAGCCTCATCCCAGATATATTGACCGTCCCTGAACGGAGCCACCTTATGGTCCTCCCACCAGAAATCAGCAAACCCACAGAATCTCAAGCCTGTTACGCCAAACAGATTCTGCATCCCCCACACAAATGTAAACTGCATCGGAATCGCGCTCTCGAAGCTCGGGTCCTCGTAAAGAATTTTCTTATATAAAACCTTAAAATTGAACGTATTCCTAAAATCCTTAGAGTGAACGAAATAATCCACGCCGGCAAGGAATGCGTGATTGATACCAAAGGAGCGATACCTTCCTCCATTATACTCCACCTGCACACTCAGCGGTGAGAGTTTGGTATCCTTCCAGAAATTCAGGCAACGCGCAAGCTCCAGATATGCTCCATCCGGAGCAAGATTGCCGTCCTGCTGCCTGTGCTTGAAATCGATATCCACAAAGAAAAAGGTGTTTCCCCATTTGTCATTGTAGAAGCCCTCGATTGTGGAAGTGATCTGATGGCGGTCTTCTCCGAAATCATATTGAACCTGAAGATTGGTCTGAGCCTTGACGAAGATGCAGCTCAGAGAGGCAAGCGCCGCCAGGAATATACACTTAAGTTTTCCCATATTGCTATAAATATAAAAAGGGCTCACAAAGAATTCTTCCCGGTGAGCCGCCTCGTGGAGCATAGGAGAATCGAACTCCTGACCTTTTGAATGCCATTCAAACGCTCTACCAACTGAGCTAATACCCCGTGACAAAGCAAAGTTAGTAAAAAAGATTAATCAAGCAAGATATAAAATCACGAATAAATAGTAAATTCGCATAGCGAAATAAAAATTCGATAATAAGTGAAAAACACATTGGTGATAGGCTCTACAGGGCAGATTGGCTCTGAGCTTACTATGAAGCTCCGTACAGAGTATGGTGGAGGAACGACAGTTGCAGGATATATACCCGGCTTCGAGCCACAAGGCATTCTTAGAGACAGCGGTCCCTTCGAAGTGGCAAACGTATGCAATGCCCAACAAATCGCCGACATCGTCGACAAATA
>DCIC01000035.1 GCA_002315825.1 Bacteroidales bacterium UBA1736
ACAGGAATAACCTGCGGCGGGCTTGATTATCTTAGCGCTGCAGCCCGAAGGAAGCTGCTTTTCCAGACAATCGTCCATCCAGCTTGAGACTGCCTCCACCAGGGTCACCTTCACTGACCTCAGAAGCATCGGCTCAAAATTGTCGGAGCATTGAGGGCAGTTGCAATGTGTGCTGCGTGTGTGGACGCTTGCGGCAAATACACCGAATGCAGACCCTTGAGCGGAGCCTTTAGCCGCCACAAAATCAGCGAGACTGAGGCATTTGCCGTCAGGCTGCCTCAACATTGGGATTCTATGTGAGCCAAATACTATGTCATCCTCATCGCGGACAGCTTCGAAAAACTTCGCCGCAACCCTCAATGAAAGGGCATCCGTATCCTGCAAATGAGCGAGCAGCATCTCGGCTTCAGTGCGCAGGACGGAGTCAGACTTCATCCTCCAGGTGGCGAAAAACATCCTCCAGTCGAAGAACGGCATCACCTCTTCAAGGGACAGCTCCCTAAACGGAATATCCTCGAAAACCTGTCCTCGAAGATAGGACCTCTCTTCGAATTCAATCCTTTCGCGCGGAGCCGCTGTGCTTGCGTAGGATAGTGCTGCCTTGCGAATTCTCTCCTGATTGGAATGCTCCTGAGCTTCAAATCCTTCACGGTCAATGAGACATTTCTTTGCCATTACCGCTGTTGCGGAGGCGTCAGGACCATAGAATACGTGCTTGTACAGGGGAGAAAGCTTCACGGCGGTGTGAACTGCGGAAGCTGTGGCTCCTCCGACAAAAAGAGGTGTACTCAGACCACGTGCACTCATCTCGCGGCAAAGCTCCTCCATCTGATAAAGGGAGGGTGTAATCAGACCGCTTACCCCTATTATGTCAGCACCAGTCCTGGCCGCTGTTTCAAGAATTGTCTCCTTGGGGACCATCACTCCCAGATCTGTTACATCAAAGCCGTTGCAAGTCAAGACGATGGCTGTGATGTTTTTGCCTATGTCGTGTACATCCCCCTTCACTGTAGCAATTATGGCCTTCGGTTTTGTATTGACTGAGCATCCATCATCTAAGCTCATATAGGGAGATAGTATTGCAACGGCATCGCGCATTATCTTTGCGGACTTCACTACTTGTGGAAGAAACATCCTGCCCGCGCCGAAGTTGTCGCCAACGGTCTGCATTCCCGCCATCAGGGGGCCTTCAATAACCGCTACCGCGCTTCCCATAAGCTGCAGGCACTCCATAACGTCCTTCTCAAGATCTGCTGCGCTTCCCCTTACCAGCGATGCGGAAAGCCTTGTGGGTGCACTCTGTGAGGCGGAAGCTGTGGGGCTCTGAACTGTATTTGTTTGATCTTTTGATGAAAGAACCTGTTGCGCTTTTGCTATCAATCTTTCTGTGGCATCGTCCCTGCGGTCAAGAATCACATCCTCCACCTTTTCCAGCATATCTGGCTCTATTTCACTATAGACTTGGAGCATACCCGGATTGACGATACCCATATCAAGTCCGGCCTCCGTAGCGTGGTATAGAAAGGCTGAGTGCATTGCTTCCCTGACAGCATTGTTCCCGCGGAAGGAGAAAGAGAGGTTCGAGATGCCTCCGGATGTGCGCACGCCGCTAAGATTGCTTTTTATCCAACGTACTGCCTCGATGAAATCGACTCCGTAGCGCCTGTGCTCATCGATGCCGGTTCCGACTGCGAGTACATTCACATCGAAAATAATGTCGCACGCCGGGATGCAAGCCTTTTTTGTGAGTAGATTGTAGGCTCTGCTGCATATCTGTATCTTTCGATTGAAACTGGTGGCCTGTCCCTGTTCGTCGAAGGCCATTACTATCATCGCTCCTCCCAGTCTTTTTATTTCCAATGCTTTCTCAAGGAAAGTATCTTCACCTTCCTTAAGGGAGATGGAGTTGACTATGCATTTCCCCTGTGCGTTTTTGAGACCCTCTATGACTGTGGACCAATCTGAAGAGTCGATCATCAGCGCTGCTTTTGCGACTGCGGGGTCATTGGAAATGTACCGCAGGAATGTCTTCATCTGCTTTGCGGAGTCCAGCATCGCGTCATCCATATTGATGTCGATAACTGATGCACCGCCCTCAATCTGATCCGCTGCAATCTGCAGGGCTTGGTCATATTGCCCCTCTGTAATGAGGCGTGCAAATTTGCGCGAGCCAGCGACGTTCGTGCGCTCTCCCACATTGGTGAAATTGGAGGTCTTCGCATCGAGAGTGAATGACTCCAATCCGCTTACAAACAGAGTGTTACTGTCTTTATTGGCCGGGATTGTGCGTGCCTTGCATCCCTGTATGGACTTTGCGACGGCGGCGATGTGCTCCGGAGTGGTGCCGCAACATCCACCTGCAATGTTTAAGATGCCCTTTGCTGCCATTGCTTTCATTTCCCGGGCCATCTGCTCGGGGCTCTGGTCATATTCTCCCATCTGGTTAGGGAGCCCGGCGTTGGGGTAGCAGATTACTCTGCACTTTGCAAATCCCGCCACTTCTTCTACAAGAGGTGTAAGCTCGTGCGCACCGAGCGAGCAATTGAGCCCGAAGGCCCACAAATCAGCGTGCTCCACACTTCTGTAGAACGCTTCGAGAGTCTGCCCGGTAAGTGTTCTTGAGCTGCGGTCGCTGACCGACACCGAGACTGCGGCAGGAAGCCTGACACCGAGCTTGTCCATAGCGTAGAGCGCCGCCTTTACATTGAGTGCATCAAAGCAGGTCTCAATGAGAATAAGGTCCACTCCACCTTCGGCAAGGGCACCGATCTGTTCCGAGTAAGCGCGGACCAGATCATCGAAATCGTATTGTCGGAATGAAGGGTCATTGATGTCTGAAGCCAGAGATAGAGATTTGCCAGTGGGTCCCACGCTTCCTGCAACGAGGATTTCCCGTCCCGCTTCGTTTGCGGCGCGCCTTGCTATACCTGCTGCGGCTAGTGCCATAGAGCCGGCCTTTTGCTGAAGGCCGTATTCCTGCTGGCTGATGGGATTTGCGCTGAAACTGTTTGTCTCGATTATGTCAGCTCCTGCATCTATGTATGCTTTGTGGACGGATAGTATCGCTTGCGGATCGGTGAGGTTGAGGGTCTCAAAATTGGAAGCCCCGGGGAAGCGGTTCTGGAGGACCGTTCCCATTGCTCCGTCGAGCACCAGTATTCTGTCCGATTGTTCTAGAAGCATTCTTTGATTACACCGATTACGTTTTCTGACTTGCCCATAGTGTAGAAGTGCACCGCCGGGACTTCATTTGATAGAAGCTCCTTTGTCTGCATTGTGGCCCATTCGCGCCCGATCTCGTAGCAGGCCTGAGCATTGTCCTTGTTCTTTTCGATTTCCTTTGAGAGATCCAGAGGGATGTTGATTGAAAATGACTCCGGAAGGAGGGTGAGCTGCCTGTATGTGGAGATGGGTTTGATCCCCGGGATTATGGGGATTGTTATCCCGGCCTTGCGCGCCATTTCAACGAATTTGAAGAAAGCGCTGTTGTCAAAGAACATTTGTGTGATGATGTAGTCGGCTCCCTCATCCACTTTGGCCTTGAGCATTGCTATGTCGGTCTCCAGATTGGGGGACTCGAAATGCTTCTCCGGGTAGGCCCCGACACCGATGCAGAGCTCGGATGTGGAGCTTTCTTTCTTTATGTCCCTGACCAACTCATTTGCATAACTGTATCCTCCGACTTGTGGGGTGAAACGCTTTTCTCCTACCAGACAGTCTCCACGAAGCGCCATCACATTGTTTACTCCAAGATAGCGGAAATCGGACAGCTCGCTGAAGAGCTGCTCTTTTGTGGCTCCTGCACAAATAATATGTGGGACGACCTCCACTTTGAATTCATCCATTATTGATGCGCAGACGGCAGTCTGACTGACACGCCGGCGCTCCAGCTTGCGAAGATACGATCCGTCGGCTTGAGGTATGAATACATATTCGTCGCGATGGTTGGTGACATTGATGTATGGGGGATTGAATTCCATCAGAGGCCGGATGCTGTCAAGCAGCTCCTTTCTGCTGATGGACTTCATTGGAGGAACTACTTCCAATGATATGAATTGTCTGCTGCCGAGAAGTATTTCGCTTATCTTCATACACAAAATGAAAAAATGATGACCCGCTGTCGGACTCACCGACGGCTGTCTGTATATCTATTTGCAGTAGTCAAGGGGCGGCTTGCGATCCATCAGGGGAGAGAACTTGTGGTCTTTGCCCTGTGCGGCTTCGTATTCGTCGCGTATGGCTTTAATAGTTGCCGGATTGTTGTACAGATCAATTGCTGAAAGATAGAAGACCTTGGCTGTGGACAGAAGTGCCTTCGTGCCTATTGTGGTCCCCACGCACGATGCTGTCTGCCAGGTATGAAGCGAAATCTGGCAGTCGGGGATACACGCAACTTCTATGGATGCCAGAGGGACCATCTGGGAAACTTCTCCCACATCTGTGGATGTGCCAATGTCCACGGCCTCCTGCAATTGGGCGGGGACAGCGGCGAAATTGTCGCAACTGCTTCTGTCACCACCGGCGGTAGCGGCCAACTTTTCTGCATATGCCATCTCTCTGTCATCCAGAATGACTCCTCCCGCTTTCTGCATATTCTTCAGCAGAATTTCGGACAGGGTCCGGTTTACGAGCTTCTCGTGACAGGCATTCACTATCTCGTATTCCATTGTTGTCCCTGTTCCCATCGCTGCACCTTGTGCTGCAAGAAGGGCTCTTTCGAATACCTCTTTTACAATCTTGGCGTCCTTGTTGCGGAAATAATAGTACACTTGTGCTTTGGAAGGGACTATGTTGGGAGCTTGTCCACCGTCTGAAATGATGTAATGGATACGTGTCCCTTCGGGGACGTGCTCGCGCATCATATTCATCATATTATCGAATGCCTCCACTGCGTCAAGCGCGGATCTTCCCATCCAGGGGGAGCCTCCTGCGTGTGCGGAAACACCACTGAAGCTGAATTTGACCGACATACAGGCTTTCCAGGTGGAGAGGCTGACTTTGTTTGCGTTGCTGGGGTGCCAGTCAAAGACGGCATCGCAACCTTCGAAGCATCCCGCCTCTGTCATATAGTATTTGCCGCCGCCTCCTTCTTCCGCAGGGCAGCCGAAGTATTTGACTGTACCCTTATGGCCCTGAGCCAGCCATTTGGAAATTGCTACCGCAGAAGCGGCAGTAGCTGTCCCCAGGATGTTGTGGCCGCAAGCGTGACCTGCGGCTCCTTCCTTCAGGGGATGCTGGTATGCGGATGTATCCTGTGACATCCCGGGGAGGGCATCAAATTCGCCCAAAAGTCCGATTACGGGGCTTCCCGAGCCGTATGTCGCTATGAATGCTGTCGGGATATCTGCCACACCCTTCTGTACGGTGAAACCGTTCTCCTCAAGATGGCGGATGAGAATCTCGCTGCTCTCATATTCGAGATATCCTGGTTCTGCCAGGTCGTGAATCTGTTTTTGGATGGAATCGTATGTGGAAAAGCCGGATTCCAGATATTCCATTCCTATCCTATCCTTTTTAGACTGTGCAAATGCTGTCTGGGATATTGCCAATGCGACAATACAAGATAACGATAGCACTTTTATCAGGCATTTTGTAGATGTAATAGTATTCATATCCGATTATAATGATGTGGATGAAAGTTCCTCAAGGCTCTTGCCTTTGGTCTCCGGGACAATGAAGATTGCCCACAGGAGATGGATAATCATAAAGATGCCGAAGATGCTGAATATGACTTCGGGGATTGTCTTTTCCACTGCGATAGGGAAAAGCAGTGTGGTGATGGCCGAAATGGTCCAGTGGGTGAACGCTCCGACACTCTGGCCCTGTCCGCGAACAGCGGTAGGGAAAATCTCGGCAATGAGTACCCAAATGACTGTTCCCTGGCCTATGGCGTGTGACAAGAGGAAAAGCACCAGACATATTGTGGCGGCCCAGCCTTGAGCGAAATGAAATGAAATTGCGAGAGCAAACAGGGAAAATACGTAGCCCGAACCTCCTACGATGAGAAGGTTCTTTCTCCCGATTTTGTCGATGAGCACCATCCCGACGATTGTTCCCGTTGTCAGGAAAACATTGGCCATTGCGCTGAGGGTGAGGGAAGTGCTGGCGGAGAATCCTGCAAGTTCATAGATCCTCGGCATATAATACAAGATGGCATTGATTCCTGACAGCTGGTTGAACAGGGCCACTGCGATAGCAAGGAGAATCGGTTTGCGGTTTGCGGAAGTCCAGAATCTGGTTTTTACCCTTTCTTTGGGCGAGTCGTGCAAAGCTGTCCTTTCTGATAGCCATCTGTGAGACTCTATGATGAAGAAACAGAGAACGAAGAAAATGAAAGCGGGTACGGATTCTGCCCCAAGCATCCATCTCCAGGCACCTTCGCCGCTCTTTGCGATGAATATGTTGATAAACTGGGAGGCGCACATTCCTGTGACTATGTTGAGCTGGAATATGGCGGTCATCAGTCCACGCTTTTGGGTGGGCGAAATCTCTGCGATATAAACAGGGGCGACCACTGAAGATGCACCGACACCGAGCCCACCGATAAATCTGGCAATGAACAGAGTGCTTGCGCTGAGAGCTAATCCGCTCCATACGGCTGAACTGAGATATAATGCTCCAATGCACAGGAGTGTGGGTTTGCGCCCGATGCGGTCAGATATTTTTCCTCCAAAAAGAGCTCCCAATACGGTTCCCCATATGGCTGAACTCATTACAAGGCCGTGAAGAGTCGAGGATAAATTGAAAACGCTTTGAATCTCTTTTTCTGCGCCGTTGATGACGGCTGTGTCATATCCGAAAAGAAACCCTCCCATAGCCGCCACAAGGGCGAGAAACCATATATTTTTCTTTACCATATATTGCACTATTGACTAGAATCAGGGTAATGCTATTGTTTGTTGACATACAAATATAGTCCAAAATATGAGAGTCCAAATAATAATGTGAATGATTGTTTGTAGATTTGTATATTCTTGATTAACCTATTGCATTATGATCAATCTTTCAGAATTCAGTGATGGTGTTCAGCATATTGGAATACCTACCAATGATATCGCCTCTACGGTGGACTTCTATACCGGCCTTGGCTTCAGTATGATTTATGCTGTTGCGAATGGGGATGAGCAGGTGCGTTTTCTTCAACTCGGCAGTCTTGTGATTGAAACTTATCAGAATGGTCAGGCCGTGTTGAAAGATGGTGCCATCGATCACATCGCGTTGGATGTGAAAGGTATTGAAAAGCTTTATGATGAGATTGTTTCGAATAGTTATCGCGTGCTCACCCCGGGGATTATGAGCCTTCCGTTCTGGGAGCACGGTATCAAGTATTTCATTATTGAAGGTCCTAATAAAGAGCGTATTGAGTTCTGTGAAAAAGTAGCTTGTGATGAGTAATATTCTGTTTGATGCTATGTATGCACTCAGAGACCCTGACAAAGTTGCGGGGCTCTCTCGGTTTTTCAAGACTGGTCCCGGACAGTATGGTGAGGGCGACGTTTTTCTGGGGATAAAGGTGCCTTTCACAAGGCAGGTCGTTAAAGAATTGTGGCGTGATGTCTCTTTTGATGATTTGGAGGAGTGTATTGCGAGCGAATTCCACGAAGTGAGGCTGGCAGCTTTGCTGTGCCTTGTCCGAATATTCAATTCTGCGAAGAAGAATCCTGTTTTGAGGGAGAAATGCGTTGGTTTTTATTTGTCACATATCAGCTACGTGAACAATTGGGATCTCGTGGATTTGAGTTGTTATGAGATTCTTGGCCCCTTTCTTTTGGACAGGGACAGGACAATGCTATATGATTTGGCCAGAAATGGGAAAACTATTTGGGAACGTCGAATAGGTATTGTCAGTACTATGTCTTTTGTCCGTAGGGGGGAGCTTGATGACACTTTTGCGATTGCGGATATCTTTCTGGATGGAAAGCCTTTGCACGATTTGCTGCAAAAGGCTGTAGGGTGGTTGTTGCGTGAGGCGGGGGAAAGGGACGAGGATAGACTATGTGCCTGGCTGGAGCCACGGTGTAAGTCTATGCCGCGAACGATGCTGCGCTATGCTATCGAGAAGTTTCCTCAGGAGCAAAGACTTCATTTTTTATCTTCGGTATAAATGTTTACTGAAATATGTGACACGGAATAAGCAAATTTATATATATTACGGCAATTTACCGTATATTTGCACTAACAATATTGAGTTAGTAAATTTTGATTGCAGTTATGGGAATGACAGCTATTGTCTCTGCAATCCTGACCCTTCTGGCTGGAATTGGCATATTCCTCATAGCGTGCCAGATGATGAGCTCCAATCTGGAATCGGCGAGCTCTGCCAAGTTGAAAAGCCTTTTTGCCAAGGCATCTAAAAGCAAACTCCTCGGAGTAGGCATCGGAACGGTCGGGACCGCTGCCATTCAGAGCTCCGGAGCAACAACGGTTATGACAATCGGTTTTGTCAACGCCGGAATCATTTCTCTTACCCAAGCAGCCACTATCATCTATGGTGCCAATATCGGTACCACAGTAACAGCGCAGATTGTTGCGCTCGGTATGTTCGGCGGCAATGCCATCTCCACTACAGTCATCTTTTCCGCATTCGCCGGAATAGGTGCTTTTCTGGCACTATTTTCAAAAAAGGTCTCGGCCAAGACAATCGGAGGCATTCTTGCCGGCTTCGGTATGCTGTTCGTCGGATTGTCACTGATGAGCGGTTCGATGGAAGACTTCGCCGCTCTCGACGGAGTGAAAGCATTTCTTGCGAGCATCGGCAATCCCATTCTTCTTGTCCTGATTGGCGCGATACTGACCGCGATTATTCAGAGCTCTTCCGTGATGACCTCAATTGCGCTTGCGATGTGCGTCACCGGCCTCATTTCACTTGACCAGGGCATATTCCTTACGATGGGCTCAAATATCGGCTCTTGCGTTGTGGCTATCATCGCCGGTGTCACCAGCGGCATCAATGCAAAGCGGACCGCACTTATCCATCTCTTGTTCAACTGCTCGGGTGTAGTTGTATTTATGTTTGCCGGATGGCTTATGACCATCCTGAGCAGCGGCAACCTCAGTTATGGGACAATGTTCAATTCTTTGTTCCCCGGCGCTCCTCAGACGCAGCTTGCAATGTTCCATACATTCTTCAATGTGATTACCGTTGCATTTATGCTTCCTCTCACTGACTTGCTTGTACGCGCTGTGACGAGGATTATTCCCGAGAGAAGTCTCGATGCAACTGAAATACTCAAATTGCATTTCGTGGA
>DCIC01000084.1 GCA_002315825.1 Bacteroidales bacterium UBA1736
CCTGGCTTTCAGGTGTCATCGCCGAGACTTTCGGTGTCAAGAAAACAATGCTGGCCGGTTTCGTCCTCTATGCTTTGGGTGTATCGGGATTTGCCGGAATCGGAATAGCTAATATGAATTACAATGCCATTCTCGCATCATACGCCATCAAGGGCTTTGGATACCCTCTGTTCGCATATTCGTTTATGGTATGGATTACCTATCGTGTGGAGCAGAAGACCCTCAGCTCGGCTCAAGGGTGGTTCTGGTTTGTCTTTACCGGCGGATTGAACGTGTTGGGCGCCTATTTCGGCATCTATGCCAAAGAATCCTGGGGTGTAATCCCTACGATATGGAGCGAGTTGTTCTTCGCTTCCATCGGCACTGTGCTCGCTCTGGTTGTGAACAGATGTCCGGATGCAAATCTGTTTGCCGATAAAGAGGCGATACAGACATCCAAGATGAGGGAGTTTCTGAAAGGTATGACAATCATAGGACGTGAACCAAAGGTGCTTGCCGGAGGTATTGTCCGCGTCATCAATACGGCTTCACAATTCGGATTCGTGGTCTTTATGCCTCTCTATATGGCCGAGTATGGCGTATCTGATGCTGATTGGGCCAAAATCTGGGCAAGCATTTTCATTTTCAACATCGTGTTCAATCTGATTTTCGGAATAGTTGGCGACAAAATCGGTTGGAACAAAACGGTTTCTCTGTTCGGTTGCCTGGGCTGTACGGTAGGAACCTTGCTGTTCTTCTATTCTCCTCAGATTATCAACAGTTTCTGGTTCATCCTTGCATGTGGTGCAATCTGGTGCATATGCTTGGCAGGTTTCGTGCCTCTTTCCGCACTTGTGCCTTCATTGGTGAAGTCTGACAAAGGCGCAGCTCTGTCCGTGTTGAACCTCGGCGCAGGTGCAGCCGCTTTCGTCGGGCCCCTCATCGTGAAACTGTTCGGCACTCCCGGAGCAGCCGGCGGCATTGTGTACAACTACACTGCCATTGCGTGGACCTTCGCAATTCTCTATCTGGTCAGCGCACTGCTGATGATTGTTCTTCACAAATCTCGTGCATAAATCAGCTTCAGCCAATTTGCTGTTGCTGGAACTCAGGGGAGACTTGACAAGTCAAGTTCTTGTCCTTTTTAACCCCCGGCTTCGCCGACCCCTTTCAGGGATGATTACGCTCCTTCCAGTCGCGGTCGCTAAAGCGACTTGCTAATCCTCTCACATCCGTGCCCATCCGGGCGAATTCACCTCTATTGTTCCCTCAACAGCAAGATGGCTGAAGCACTGTTCGAATCCTATCTTTGCGGCCAACATTATAACATCCGTGCGGAATATGCTCTCCTGATGGAATCAAAACGCGGAGGCGGGACATTGTTGTCCGAACCTAAATCACACACCTCGTCTTGGCTTCTTATTATGCGCCCCACGGAATTAGGTGTAGGCAATTTGATGTGACCTAATTCCGTGAAGTCAAACAGAGGCTTCTATTCGTAGTTCTGGAAATAAGGTTCAAAACAACCAGTGCCAGAAGCTAATGAGTTATTGTTAGTGTTCGGCAATTATTCAAGCCTTTGAAGAATATCTTCTGCGGTCAACTCTGACATCAAGGACACCGCAAACCATTTCTTTCCCAAATCCTTGATTGAAGCACCAAAATGATAAACCTTATCATCAACAATCAAGAACCTGTCGTGCGAATTCTTGAAGACCTTTATGTCAATCGCCGCATATTGAGAGTTGTGTATGTCGATGTCCAGCTGAAAAGACTTGCTTATCTGTCCAGTATAAATAGTTGCCGTCACACCTGCATCCCGCTTGTCCAGCATCGTCAGGACCGTATCATCGATGTAGTTGTCAATGAGCACAATCCTCTCTTTTGCCGCTCGGATGAGATTGGAGGCAAAAGCGTATGCGTCGTAAGTCTGACCGTCAAAGAAGATTCCTCGCCTGAGGGGTTCATTTTCCTCAAATTTTGCAAAAAGTTTCTCGAAATTCCTTTCATTCTCAGCTTGCTTTCTGTCCAATAAATCCAACCTGGTATGAATTAGTGCATTTTGAGCAAAAGCTCGACGCATGGCTACAAAAGTACGAATAATCATAATGTTGGCTTGTATGGCATTTGCGCTTCTCAACAATCCTGAAAGCATTGATACTCCGTGTTCGGTAAATGCATATGGCAAATACCTGTCACCTCCTTTAGTGTTTGAGATGCCATTTTGGCATTTCAAACAATCATACTCTTCCTTTGATAATTGAAACATAAAATCATTGGGGAATCGTTCAATATTCCTTTTTACCTGCCGATTGAGTTGAGATGTTTCTACACCATACAACGTAGCTAAATCTCTATCCAGTATAACCTGTGTCCCCCGCAGAGTTATTATTTTATTCTCGATCACAACAGTGGCCAATGATGACGTCGTAATCTTATCTTGTTCATCCATAACAAACTCATAATTTCCCGGCAAGTATAGAAAAAGTTATCGGAGTAAAAAAATCTACTCCGATAACAAGA
>DCIC01000031.1:0-331 GCA_002315825.1 Bacteroidales bacterium UBA1736
TTCATATCTGTCATTAATTTCGCTCGCAAAGATACTGATAATTTCAGCACCTTCGCTTCCATTAGTGGACCAATTTCTCCTGCCGTCCCCGAAGACAAGACCGTTACCTGATAAAATGCATAAGCTGTAAAGCTTCGGGAGCCGTCTTTTCAGCCGTACCTGAAGCGAATTGTTTTAGGATATACGCCATATTGTTGGCAAGTGTACGCATAGTCTGCATACCTTCCTTGTCGAGAGCCACCTGCCCGGGTTCACGGCCGTAGGCTATATTCCAATACTGCGATGTCACGATAGGCATACTGCACATCTGGAAAGGCATCTGGAGAGTCTG
>DCIC01000031.1:439-3594 GCA_002315825.1 Bacteroidales bacterium UBA1736
GCCTGAGCGGCAGGCTGTCCCCAATATACAGGAGCGCCAATAATAAGGGCATCACAATCTGCCATCTTCGCAATCACCTTGTTGGTCAGGTCATCGTCAAAAACACACTTTCTATTGGCGTTTTCTTTACACTTGTAACAAGCGATACAACTGCGAATCGGCTGAATGCCAATCCATAAAATCTCCGTCTCAATGCCATTCTTTTCGAGCTGACACGCAACTTCAGCGAGCGCAATACTCGTGTTCCCCTCCTTATGAGGACTACCATTGATTAATAGTACTTTCATATAATGTATTTATTTGCTCCCCGTATAGAATTATTACAGATACTCTTCGATTGCTGTGATTGCGTCGTCAAGGTCTTTGATACCTACCCTTATGAGGCTGCCATCCTGGTTCATCAAAAGTTGCTTCAAATTGCCACCCTGGGTAGTGGAGAGAAATTTAGATATGGAAAAATTGCCCTTTTCATTCTTGAAACTTTCGCTGCCATACTGGGTGTAGGCCGAGGTGGAAAATTCGGTTTTGTGGCTCTCGTGACGGTTGAAGACTTGACGAAGGGCTTCGCACTGGTCATAGGCTCTGATAATTTTCAAAGACAGGGAATTATCATCGATAGCCGAGAAGAGGGACGAGGTTTTAAGCAACTGGAGGGCGTCGTCGGGGAGAGTAAGAATCATTTCAGATGAAAAGAGACCCCAATATAACTGAAGGGAGTCTTCCGGACACTCCTTGAGGTTCTTGGAATGGTCGTTAAAATAGTTTGCGACGTAATTCTCTCTATCCAGATAATAGGCGCAGGACTCCAAATCGGACTTGCATCCCATAAGCTCTTCCTTTACGAGAGTCAGGGCGGATTTGACATTTTCTTTTTCTTTCTCACTATCAATTATTCCCTGAATAGAAAAGGTAATTACGATACCGAGGATGACCGCAAGGATATTGGAAATGAATCCTACCAGGTCAAATTGTTTGAAACAGCTCATAGTTTTCCTTGTCAGGTAATGATTAAGTTGGTAAAGTTCATAACCTTTCTGCGAGGTAGTTTCACTTCAAAAGCAAATTATTTACTGCAAAGATAATAATAACAGGTCGAAATGAGCAAACTCTAATCAGTCCTGATCCATAGCATAGGAACATCGAAACATCCTGCAGGTTTTGATAGTTAATTGAAATGACCTATATTTAGAGTTAAATCTAATTACAGCACAAATGAAACGAAGAATATTTCTATTTTTGGTCGGCCCTGCAATTTTGTTTTCTTGCGCCGGCCCATCAAAATCCGAGACTGTTTATCTTGACTCTTTTGGCAGAAGTGAGTACTATATTCAGGACTGGGGCTCAGTAGAAATCAACAAATCGGTTGTGAATACCCCATTGACCGTAGGTGGTGTCGAATACGAGCGCGGTCTTGGCGTCCATTCCATATCCCGTCTTCTATACAAACTCGACAAAAAGGCTGTAGCCATCAAAGGTATGGCAGGCGCAGATGACAATAATCTATTTGCCGGACATCTTCAATTCAAGATTGTCGCTGACCAAAAGGTACTTTGGAGTAGCGGTGTCATCAAGAAGGGTGATCCCATTCAATCTTTCGATGTCTCTCTGAAAGGCAAGGACAAGGTGCTTCTTCTGGTCGAGGAATGCGGTGACGGCATTATGTATGACCACGCGGATTGGATA
This sequence comes from Bacteroidales bacterium UBA1736, assembly GCA_002315825.1. Taxonomy (GTDB): domain Bacteria; phylum Bacteroidota; class Bacteroidia; order Bacteroidales; family UBA932; genus Cryptobacteroides. Next base: position 2,123 of record DCIC01000031.1, read on the forward strand.
AATGTCTGCATTGAGACAAAAGGAAGTGTTGAGCCTATTCCAGTATGGCCCAAGAGCATCGCCAAAGAAGAGTATATTCAGACTCCCGCTCCGGCTGATGAGCCACAGATCAACAATCCCCGCGTATTCGGCGCACGACCGGGCAATCCGTTCCTCTGGTCCGTGATGGCTTCCGGAAAGCGGCCGATTGAATATGGAGCAGAAGGTCTTCCCGAAGGCGTAGAGATAGATACCAATAGCGGGAAGATTTCCGGGGTCGCAACTCAGTGCGGTGATTATCCAGTTCTACTCTCAGCCAAAAACGACCTTGGGGTTGACACGTTGACTGTCACCGTCAGAATAGGAGATAAAATCGCTCTGACTCCATCAATGGGCTGGAATTCCTGGAACTGCTGGGGCTTGAGCGTTGACGATGCAAAAGTACGAGATGCCGCCGACTTGATGAGTTCACGCCTGCACGACTATGGTTGGGAGTATGTCAATATCGACGATGGCTGGGAGGCCCCATCAAGAAACGCAAAGGGAGAGATTCTTCCAAATGAAAAATTCCCGGATTTCAAGGAACTCACCCAGTATATCCACTCAAAGGGTCTAAAATTCGGCATTTATTCTTCGCCCGGAGCGACGACTTGCGGTGGACACATTGGAAGCTATCAGCACGATGAAATTGACGCCAGGACTTGGGCCAGCTGGGGAGTTGATTATCTCAAATATGATTATTGCGGTTATCTGCAGATCGAGAAGAATTCTGAGGAAAGCACTATCCAGGAGCCTTATCTTATAATGAGGAGTGCCTTGGACAAAGTCAATAGGGATATCGTCTTCTGCGTAGGATATGGAGCGCCCAATGTATGGAATTGGGGTGCCGAGGCCGGTGGAAACCAATGGCGCACTACAAGAGATATTACAGACGAATGGAATGTAGTGTTGGCAATCGGTACCTTCCAAGATGTATGCGCCTCCGCTACCGCTCCAGGCAAGAACAATGATGCAGATATGCTGGTTATCGGAAGGCTTGGAAAAGCTTGGGGAGAGAAAAGCGTTCACGATTCGTATCTGACTCCTGACGAGCAGTATTCCCATATTTCCCTGTGGTGCCTTTTGTCTTCACCCTTACTGCTCGGCTGTGATATGTCAGACATCAATGACTTTACAATGAACCTTATCACAAATAGAGAAGTGATCGCTGTCAGCCAGGACCCTCTGGTCCTCCCTGCTCAAAAGAAGATTGTCAAGAATGGTCAGATCTGGACAAAGAAGCTGTATGACGGATCGTATGCAGTCGGATTCTTCAATGCGGATCCATATTTTGTCCTTTGGGACCAGGATGACGCCAACGCAATGCAACTCCGTGATTATGACTTTGAACTTCCATTGAAAGACCTGGGAATAGATGGCGAGGCCAGTGTGAGGGATCTATGGCTACAGCAAGATCTCGGAGTTGAAACACAAAGTATTCGCGTTTCAGTTCC
>DCIC01000031.1:3672-3941 GCA_002315825.1 Bacteroidales bacterium UBA1736
ACGATTTGTCCACAGATAATCAACATATGATTCCCGAAGATCTAAAAGAATATATCGAGGCTGTAATAATCCCGCGATATGACGGTTTCGACTCCGGCCATAGCAGGGGCCACGTACATGCAGTTATCAACCAGGCAATTGAATTCTGCAGGTATTATGATGTCAACCAGTCTATGGTTTATACTGCCGCGGCTTATCATGATACCGGACTTGTCGAAGACCGGAAGATCCACCATCTTGTCTCCGGACGTATTGTCAGGGAGGACGGG
>DCIC01000031.1:4053-5145 GCA_002315825.1 Bacteroidales bacterium UBA1736
AAGATCATCGCCGAAGCTGACCGGCAGATTGTCCCCGAAATCGTGTTGAAGCGTGCGATTCAATACGGCCTGCGCCACTATCCGGAACTTGACAAAGAAAGGCATTGGACTCGCGCCCTTGAGCATCTTCAGGCGAAATACGCCGAAGGCGGCTACCTAAAACTCTGGATCCCGGAGTCTTCGAATTCTCAGCGTATCGAAGAACTGAGAAAGATGATAAAAGACGAACAAGGATTGAGGACTCTGTTCGAAAGAATATATGGCGAGGAGACTCGTGTCACACGAAAAACAAGGTCATAAACTTGCCAACCTAGTCTTGCATTTCACTAAGAACAACCATCTTATGAGACAGGATTTCAAAAAATGCCGCCTTACAAGAATCGGCCAGAGGAATTAGTTGATCCAGAACCAGAAGTTTGCGGTTCTTCAAAGCTGCCACTCTATCAACGTTGACTATGTACGACCTGTGCACCCGGCAGAAAATGTCAAAAGGGAGCATCTTTTCCATTTTTTTCATAGTCATCAGTGTCATATACGACTGCCCGTCAACTGTATGTATTCGGATATAGTCTCCTTCACTTTCGATATATCCGATATCATCAATCTTGATGTTCCGCGTCATTAGGTCAACTTTTACCGAAATCACGGCAGCCTTGTTTTGTCTTATGGATTCATTCTCTCGGATAAGAGTATTGAGCTGATTTTCGAGCTCTGCCACATTATCATAGAGTTGCGAATTATCCTTAATTGCATCTGAATACCTGAGTTGTGCCAACTTCCACTCATTGGTAAAAGTAGACGCCAAAGATGCTACCATTGATAAAATCCCAAAAACTACTCCAATAGCGATCTGTGCTATTCGTGTTTCAAAAGAGATAATTTCACCCAAGGTCGAGCCCTCAATCACAATGAATTTTTCAAAGGTGATAACTGAGAAGAATTCTATTCCAAAGCCAATTGCAAGAATAGCAATATTTACCAGAACAAACGAAACAATCTTCCCCCTAATCAATAGCTTATCAATAAGCAACAATGAGTTTATCAGAAAGATACCTGCATTAACGAGGACTACAATCGAATATATCAAATAGG
>DCIC01000082.1:0-1184 GCA_002315825.1 Bacteroidales bacterium UBA1736
ACAACGGAAATGCTGTGGTTGAAGAACTCTTTGTATAGGTCGGCAACCTCCGCGCTCGCTGTACAGTCAACGAACACGGAATTGAAGATGTTCATTGCGATAATCTCATTCTTGATGCCTGCAAGGTCCGTCGGAGCGGCCTGCGCGAGCTCCTCTTTGTATTTGTCCAAGTCGAGACCCTCTCTATTGAAGATAGCCTTTGTGCTCCTTGCTATGCCCACTACGTTGAGCTTGAGATTGTGCTCTTTCATTAGCTTGGCCTTCTGACTCCTGATCTGCTCCAGGAGCATTCCGCCGACCGTGCCCACACCGCAGATGAAGAGATTGAGCTCTTTATATTCTGAAAGAAGGAAACTGTCGTGGACAACATTGAGAGCCTTGCGCAGGAATCTCTTGTCGATTACGAAAGAAATGTTTCTTTCTTCCGTGCCTTGAGCGCAGGCGACCACCATAATACCGTTGCGGCTGAGTACGCTGAAGAGCTTGCCGGCAATACCTGAGCTGTCTTTCATCCTGTCGCCTACAACGGCCACTGTGGCGAGACCGCGCATAAGATTGACCTCTGTCATTGAGCCTTCGGCTATTTCGCGTGAGAACTCCTTGTTGAGCACTTCGCAGGCCAGGTCAGCTACGTCTTCCTTGACTCCCAGAGAGATATGTGTCTCGGAAGAAGACTGGCTCACAAGGAATACACTGATGCCGTTTTCGGCGAGGACTGTGAAGATACGGCTGTTGACACCCACAACTCCCGCCATTGATGCTCCGGATACAGTGATGACACAGGTGTTGTCGATTGATGAGATACCTGTGACTGAACGTGAGCATCCTGCTGTCTTCTGAAGGATTATGGTTCCGCGTGCCGATGGATTGAAAGTATTTTTTATCCAGATAGGAATGTCTTTCTCGCATACGGGGTAGAGCGCGGGCGGATAGACTACTTTAGCGCCGAAGTTGCAGAGCTCCATCGCTTCTGAAAAACTTATTTCATCGATGACGTAGGAGTTCTTGATGATGCGGGGGTCCGCGGTCATAAATCCATCAACGTCTGTCCATATCTCAAGACACTGTGCATTGAGGGCCGCTGCAATGATACTTGCGGTGTAGTCCGACCCGCCGCGGCCGAGATTGGTGATTTCTGAGCTTGCACTGTCAGTGGAAATGAAACCGGGGACAATGGCCGCGGT
>DCIC01000082.1:1193-5148 GCA_002315825.1 Bacteroidales bacterium UBA1736
TTGCAGTCTGAAAGAGTCTCTTTTACAAGCTTCTCGGTTAAGCTTGAGTCCAGTACGTTTCTTTGTCTGACGTAATTGGTCTTTATGAAACGCAGTGAATCGTATAGTACTGAGTCCTTGATCAAGGCATTGACTATCAAGGATGAAAGCCTTTCTCCGAAGCTGACTATCTCCATCTTTGTCTTGAGGGGGAGTACCCTTAGTGTGAAGACACCTTCGCACAGGCTCTGCATCTCATCCAGCAGGGTTGTCAGCTTGCGGTTGAGACTTTTGCTCTTGTCACAGTCTCCAAAAAGAGTCTCCACCATATCGAAGTGGCGCTTGCGTATGGATGCGATTGCATCTCTGAATCCCGGGTCTCCACTCTCGGCCTGTGCCGAAGTGTTTATCAGATCGTCGGTGATCCCGCCCAGGGCGGATACGACAACAATGACAGGCTCGTTGTAGGATTCAACTATGGATTGGACGTTAAGTATGCTTTCAATTGAGCCGACGGAGGTTCCGCCGAATTTGAGGACTTTCATACTGTCAAAATTAATTATTCCAAGCAAGGTCAGACAAGGTTCTAACCTAAATCCCACAAAATTACTGAATTCCGCGGTTTTTGCCAAATTTTCAAGTGAAGAAAATCGCAATTTGATAGTTGCTGTCAACCTTCCTTTTGCAAAAATTGCACGACTCGCGAAATATTAATTTGATTTTCGCAATTAACGATGTAAATTGCAGGTTAATTTGATTGTTTAATCTAACTTGAGGAATTATGAAAATAGCATTGGTCCAGCATAATACCATTTGGGCGGATCCCGCAGCCAACCGCGAGAGCCTGGATTCGTGGCTCTCCTCCCTTGAAGGAGTGTCCCTTTGTGTCTTTCCCGAAATGTTCAGTACAGGTTTCGCTACCAATCCCGAGGGCATCGCTGAGCCACTTCCTTCTTCTACACTCGAATGGATGAAACAGAAGGCATCCCAACTCAATTGTGCGATGGCGGGAAGTGTTGCCGTGGAAGAAGGAGGAATGTACTACAACCGCTTTTACTTCGTCAAGCCAGACGGCTCAGTCACAAAGTACGACAAGCGCCACCTATTTACTTTCGGAGGCGAGGACAAGACTTTTGCTGCAGGTAATGAGAGGGTTATCGTCGAGTGGAAAGGCGTGAGATTTCTACTGCTCATTTGCTATGACCTCAGATTCCCGGTATGGATACGCAACAGAGGTGATTACGATGCAATCCTCCACGTTTCGAGCTGGCCTTCAGTGCGCAGGGCGCCCTACGATGCACTTGTCCGCGCAAGGGCTATCGAGAACCAATGCTGGTTTGCGGCGGTCAATAGGGTCGGGACAGATCCCACATTGGAGTACAGCGGTGGGTCAGTGCTGGTGGACCCTTATGGCGCTGTAGCCGCTTCTTGCAATGACAATGCCCAGCAGGTATGCGTGGGCGAGATTGATATGGATAAGTTAAACGAATTCCGTCAGCGTTTCCCCGTCTTGAATGACGCTGACAATTTTGAGATTATATAAATAATGAAACTTTTCAGTGACGAACTTATTGCTCGTGCCTGCAAGGCCTGCCACGTGCAGGATATAGGGCACGCTACTATCGGAGAGACCATCCTTGTGTCGAAGTTCCTTCAAAAAGAGACAGGTATTGAAATGGTCAGAATGGATCAGGGGTCTCCGTCTCTCCCCATCAACCGGATTGGTGTGCGCGCAGAACAGGATGCTCTTGAAATGGGATTTGGATCGTCTTATCCCCACGCGCAAGGTATCCCTGAGCTTTGCAATGCGGCGTCCCGCTTTGTCAAAGCCTTTATTAACATAGATATAAAGCCCGACGGATGTATCGCTACGACAGGCTCTGTAGCTGCGTCATTCGGCTCGTTTATAGCTTGTACCCAGAGGATTCCGGGTAAGGACAAGGTGCTTTTCATAGATCCCGGCTTCCCCATTCAGAAATCTCAGCTCCGCGTGCTCGGGATAGGCTGGGAGTCCTTCGATATCTATAATTACAGAGGAGCAAAGAAGCTCAAGGCCAAGCTGGAGGAATATTTCAAGAGAGGGGACATCGCCGCAATCATCTATTCCAACCCCAACAATCCTGCGTGGATATGTCTCGAGGAGGAAGAGCTTGCGGTGATAGGAAAACTGGCGACCAAGTATGATGTGGTTGTGCTCGAGGATTTGGCTTATTTCTGTATGGATTTCCGCAAGGATTTTGCTCAACCTTATAAGGCACCTTTTATCCCCACAGCCGCGAAATATACTGACAACTATATCCTGATGCTGTCAGCTTCCAAGATATTCAGCTATGCCGGTCAACGTATCGCACTTTGCTGCGTGAGCGACAAGCTATACGCCCGTCAGTACCCTTCTCTTGACAGCCGGTATCACGATACGGGAACATTCGGAGTGTCACTGACTTCTTCGATTCTATATATGATCACCAGCGGATGTACGACATCCACCCAATACGGCTATGCAGCAATGCTCAATGCCGCCTGTGACGGGAATAACAACTTCCGCGAGGATGTGATCGAATACGCAAGAAGGGCAAAGTGGATGAAGGAAATATTCTGCAAGAACGGTTTTCATATAGTTTATGACAGAGATGTGACCCAGGAGGTTGGAGACGGATTTTTCTTCAGTCTGGGCTACGGCAATATGGGGAGCGAGGAGCTTGTCAGGGAATTGATTTCATACGGAATCAGCTCCATTAGTCTTTCCACCACGGGCAGTGAGCAAAATGGAATACGTGCGTGCTCCGCTATGATAACACAGGATATGTACCGTCTCCTTGAAGAACGGACTGAACAATTCGACATTGACCATAGAGATGCAAGATAAGCTTGATATATCCACTTTGTGCGTTCAGGCAGGGTATGCTCCCAACAACGGTGACCCGCGCCAGATTCCCATTATCCAGAGCACCACGTTCAAATACGAGACTTCCGAGAAGATGGGGATGCTCTTTGACCTTGAGGCTGACGGATATTTCTACACTCGTCTGCAGAACCCGACCAATGATACGGTTGCCGCGAGACTTGCAAGCCTCGAAGGGGGAGTGGCGGCAATGCTGACTTCATCGGGGCAGGCGGCCAATTTCTTCGCTTGCTTCAATATCTGTCAGGCGGGAGACCATATGATCAGCACCGCCAGCATTTACGGGGGGACATACAACCTGTTCGGCGCGACATTCAAGAAAATGGGCATCGATGTGACATTCATCGATCAGGATGCTTCCGAAGAGGAGATCGATGCGGCCTTCAGACCCAATACCAAGCTGCTTTTCGGAGAGACCCTCTCCAATCCCGGAGTGAGGGTGATGGATCTGGAGAAATTTGTGCGCGTTGCACACAACCACGGTGTCCCTGTCATTGTGGACAATACCTTCCCTACACCCATCAATTGCCGTCCTTTCGAGTGGGGAGTGGACATTGTCACTCATTCCACTACAAAGTATATTGACGGTCAAGGAGTTTCGGTAGGAGGTGCAATCGTGGACAGCGGCAATTTTGACTGGACCGCCCACGCAGACAAATTCCCCGGACTGTGCACTCCCGACCCTACTTATCACGGAATAGTTTATACCGAGAAATTCGGCAAACTCGCATACATCACCAAGGCTACAAGTCAGCTGATGAGGGATTTTGGCGCAATTCAGAGTCCCCAGAACGCCTTCTATATCGGCCTTGGCCTCCAGACTCTCGCAGTGAGAGTGAAGCGCCACAACCTCAGCGCAGTGAAGGTCGCCCGCTTTTTGAAGGACTGCCCCGATGTCAAGTGGGTAAGCTTCCCCGAGTTGGAAGGCGATCCCGAGCACGAGAAGCAGCTCAAGTATCTTCCTGGAGGTACCTGCGGCGTGATGGCTTTTGCCCTGAACGGTGACAAGGCATTTGTGGGACGCTTTATGAATGCCTTGAAGTTGTGTACTATCGAGACTCACGTGGCGGACTG
>DCIC01000082.1:5285-24985 GCA_002315825.1 Bacteroidales bacterium UBA1736
ATCAATGATATCAAGCAGGCTATTGAAGTTGCAAAAAGAGGGTAGGGATGCTTCGACACGAATGGAATACCGGAGAAGAGTTCTGCTTTGAGGCAGGAGGGAAACTTGATTCCATAACTCTGGTGTATCATACTTCTGAAAGGGAATATAGACCGGGCGATAGGGTCGTCTGGATTTGTCACGCCCTGACGGGCAATTCTGATGCTGAAGATTGGTGGCCACAGATAGTGGGTCCCGACAAGATGGTTGATACGCAGAAGGATTTTGTGGTATGTGTCAATATGCTCTGCTCCTCATACGGCTCCAGTGGCCCTGCATCCATAAATCCTTCCACCGGGAAGCCATATCTTTTGGATTTTCCCTCGACGACAGTAAGGGATATTGTAAGCGCTGATATTCTGGTTCGCAAGCATCTCGGGATCGAATCAATAGATATATTGATAGGTCCCTCAATCGGAGGATATCAGGCCATTGAGTGGGTCGTGAGAGAGCCGGACGTGATTAAAAAGGCTATTTTCATTGCCACTTTTTGCAGAGTAACTCCTTTTATTACAGCGCTCAATGAGACTCAGAGGATGGCGCTGAGAGCGGATTCTTCATTTCTTGAGGCTGCTTCTCTCGAAGGTGGAAAGGCGGGACTTGCCTGTGCGCGGACTGTCGCCCTTGTTTCATATCGCACCGAAGAAGGTTATAATATTACTCAGGCGGAGAAGGATGATGACACACTCTTTGCTGACCGGGCGGCTTCTTATCAGCGTTATCAGGGCAAGAAATTGGTGGATCGCTTCGATGCGTATTCCTATTGGTATCTCAGCAATGCGCTTGACTCCGTAAATGTCGGACGTGGCAGAGGAGGTGTGGCAAAGGCTCTTTCCTTGATTAAGGCCAAGTGTGTTATGATTGGGATTGATTCTGACGTGTTGTTCCCTCCGCGCGAACTCAGGACTATGGTTTCTCAAATTCCCAATTGCAGTTATCACGAGATACATTCTGTCTTCGGACACGATGGTTTTCTTATCGAAAACGATCAGTTGTCAAAGATTCTGGAGGAGTATTTGTAGGGCTCATTATTTGGTAAGTCCAGCTTTTTTTGCTATTTTTCGCGAGTTTTTTGTTAAACTGCGAGAATATGGGCAAATATATTTTAGCAATTGATCAGAGTACTACCTCATCTAAGGCCTTAGTGTTTGACCATCAAGGCAATATATGTTCTTTTGAGTCTTGTGAGTTCACTCAGTATTTTCCTTCCCCCGGAGAGGTGGAACACGATGCCGAGCAGATTTGGGATGCCACACTTTCGGTAATTCGAAAAGCTGCCGCTCCATTCAATGGAGAGATCGCGGCTATTGGTATCACCAATCAGAGAGAGACAACAGTAGTCTGGGATGCCGCCACAGGCAAGCCTGTCTATAAGGCTATCGTATGGCAGGACCGCAGGACTTCCAATTTATGTGAGCTATTGAAAGCCAATGGCTTCGCTGATATGATCCAGAGCAAGACCGGACTTCTGATAGATGCATACTTCAGCGCTACAAAGATTCGCTGGATATTGGACAATGTCCCCGGTGTAAGAGCGCGGGCCGAGAAGGGGGAGCTTCGTTTCGGAACGATTGATTCCTGGCTGGTATGGAATCTCACAGGCGGAAAGGTGCACGTCACCGACGTGTCGAATGCTTCCCGCACTATGCTTTTCAATATCCATACCCTTGAATGGGATAAGGAGCTGCTCGAGCTTCTCGATATCCCTGCGTCCCTTCTTCCCAGGGTATGTTCCAACAGTGAGATATACGGCACCTCTGATGTCCTTGGATATCACGTTCATATTGCCGGAATGGCGGGAGACCAGCAGGCTGCGCTTTTCGGACAGATGTGCACACAGGTGGGTTCAATGAAGAATACCTATGGCACCGGCTGCTTCCTTCTGATGAACAGTGGACAGAAGGCCATAATGTCGCAGAACAAACTTCTGACCACCATCGCCTGGAAGTTGGGAAACACTGTCAATTACGCCCTGGAAGGCTCAGTGTTCGTGGCCGGCAGTCTTCTTCAGTGGCTACGCGACGGACTTAAACTCTTCAGTAATTATCCGGAAGCCAATACTATGGCTGAGTCGGTCCCGGACAATGGCGGAGTATATTTAGTGCCGGCTCTTACCGGCCTTGGCGCCCCGTATTGGGACCAGTTTGCAAGGGGCACTGTGTGTGGTATCACCAGAGGAACCACTTCGGCTCATATCATAAGAGCAGCATTGGAAGGTATCGCATTTCAGGTAATGGATATAGTCAATGCTATGGAGAAGGATGCCGGAGTGAAGACTTGCGAGCTCAAAGTCGATGGTGGAGTATCCCGTTCTGACCTTGTGCTTCAGTTCCAGGCCAATCTTTTGGATACCAAAGTCATCCGCTCTCAGGTTACCGAGACAACGGCCCTGGGCGCGGCTTATTTTGCTGGACTTGCAGTGGGATTCTGGAGTGGGATAGACGAGATCAAGCATCAGTGGAAAGCGGACAGGGTGTTCACTCCCGATGGAAGTGATATGAAATCCACCAAGGAGGCTTGGAAGGATGCTGTCGGTAGAACATTATCTAAGACTAAATAATTATGATAGACCTTTTTACTAAATGCGTCTTTGAGTGTTTGGGGACATTTATCCTCATTCTTCTGGGAGATGGTGTCGTTGCGGGAACCAACCTTCCCAAGACAAAAGGCCACGGTGGCGGATGGATTGTCATTACTATGGCTTGGGGTTTTGCTGTGATGTGCGGAGTGTTTATCGCCGGCCCGTATTCCGGGGCTCATCTCAATCCTGCCGTGACAATAGGACTCGCTGTCGCAGGCTCTTTCCCCTGGTGTGATGTTGCAGGCTATGTCATTGCCCAGCTCATTGGAGGATTTCTCGGTGCAGTAGTGGTATATCTTTTCTATAAGGACCATTATGATCTTGAAACTGATCCCGACACTATACTCGGCACATTCTGTACTATCCCTGCCATCAGAAACAAATGGCGCAATTTCTTCTCGGAGCTGGTAGGCACCTGGCTGCTTGTGCTGGTGATTCTTGCTTTCTCGACCGAAGGTGAAACTCCGCAGGTGGGTATGGGCTCGCTCGGCGCATTCCCTGTTACATATCTTATTGTGGCAATCGGTATGTCTCTTGGAAGCACAACGGGCTATGCTATCAATCCGGCCCGTGACTTTTCACCACGCCTCGCCCATTTCTTGCTTCCCATCAAGGGTAAGGGAAAGAGTGACTGGGGATACAGTTATGTTCCCGTGTTGGGACCTGTTGCCGGAGCCGTTCTGGCAGCATTGACCTTTATTGAAGTCTATTGATTGGAGATTGCATATATGTGTGTACTAAAACCTTATGAATACTATTCTCAAAGAAGTCAAATCGAAAAAACAACTTCGGGACTTCATCACCTTTCCTGAACGTTTGTTCAGGAATTGTAACAATTGGGTTCCGCCTCTTCGCGGTGACGAATTTGATACTCTATCCGGTCAGCTGAAGCGCAATGCCGCAATGGAGTTTTGCGAAAGGGCTCTTTATCTCGCCTACAATCAGGATGGTGAGATAGTGGGACGTGTAGCGGCGATTATCAATCACAAGGCAAACAAGGAGTGGAACACTCTGACTGTCCGTTTCGGGTGGTTTGATTTTGTCGAGGACATTGAAGTCGCTGCGACTCTTCTTGATGCCGTAACGAAGTGGGGCGTATCCAAAGGTATGAATGTAATCAAAGGGCCTCTCGGCTTTACGGATATGGATAAGGAGGGAATGCTTGTCGAAGGATATGAGCGTTTCTCTCCATTTACCTGCCTCTACAATTATCCCTATTACCCTGAGTTTCTCGAGAGACTCGGCTTCCGAAAGGATGCAGACTGGGTGCAGCAAATGGTAAAGCTTCCGCCTCAGCTCCCTGAAATGCTGAAATATTCCGAGCTTGTCGAACAGCGTTTCGGACTTCACGTTGTGAGGTGCAAGAGTGTCCGTGAGCTTGGACGCAAGTATGGGCGGGCTATTTTTCACCTTGTCAACGAGTCGTTTGCTCCTCTATATGAGTTCTCTCCTTTGTCCGACATTCAGATAGACAGGTATCTTAAAACTTATGTCCCGATTATGGATTTGGATTTCGTCTGCGTCATCGTTGATGAGAATGACCAGGTGGCCGGATTCAGTTTCTGTGTGCCTTCACTTGCCAAGGCCGTGAAAAAGAGCGGCGGAAAGTTATTCCCGCTTGGCATTTTCCGTATTCTGAGAGCCCTGAAGCACAATGATACTCTGGAGGCCCTGATGATTGGGGTCAAACCCGAATATCAGGGAAAGGGAGCCACGGCACTTATGTTCCGCTTCCTTCAGGAAAATTGCAACAAACGCGGCATCACGACTCTGCTTGCCAATCCTATGCTCGAGCTGAACTATAAGGTTCAGAATATGTGGAGCATATATGAGTTTGAGCAGTTCCAGCGCCGCCGCAGTTATATGAAAGAAATTACTAATAACTAAACCAAATAACATTATGGCAAATTATTTTTTCGATATGGTTGATGCTTCCGATATGGAGCAGCTCCAGTATGTGCCTACCGTCCCTGAGTTTCTGGATTGGATCGAAAAGAAATATGCTGATTGTCCAGCCTTATCCGATGGTGAGAATACCTATTCTTATGCTCAGATGTGTGAGCGGATTGCCCGCCGCCGTACGGTAATCGCATCTCTCGGACTTGAAAGAGGATCAAAGATTGCGATTTTTGACCGCAACAGCGTCGATATGATAGAACTTTTCCTTGCTGTAACTTCTGCCGGAATGGTTGCTGTCAATTTCCCAGCCCAACTACCCGAACCGGCCGTCACAGGCAGTTGCAGACGCTTTGACGTGAAGGCTTTATTCGCAGGGGATGTGCTTAAGCCTGCTTGCGCAGGTCTCGAGGCCATTGGAGTGAAAGTTCTTCCTGCATCTTCTATCGCCGATACTCCAACTCCCGCCACTCCTGTGGATAAGGAAGAAACAGCTTCCATCTTTTTTACAGGTGGCACGACCGGTGCTCCAAAAGGCGCTGTGCTTCCTCACAGAGCACTTATGCGCGGATCTTTCAATGGTGTGTTTACCCCAGGAAAGGTTATCAAATGTACCAGAACTATCTGTATGCTGCCGCTTAGCCACGTATTTGGCCTGATCTGCAGTATGATGGGCAGTCTCTATACAGGCTCGCTTCTCTATAGCTGCGAGGATATGAAGGCCACTATCGCCAAACTCCCTGTAATCAAGCCCAATAAGCTTGTATTGGTACCCGGACTGTGTGACATCCTCTATGGCCTCACCAAGCTTTATGGACCTCAATTCCTTGGAGGTGAGCTCAAACTTATCATTTCTGGAGCAGCCAATGTGCCGCCCCGTCTTATCAGTGAGTTTGACAAGTTGGGCATTTCGCTTCTTGCAGGTTATGGCCTTACCGAGTCAGCCAATCTGTCAAGCGGCAACAAGGATGTAAAGACTCATCCCACTTCTGTCGGTAAGGTATATCCGGGACAGGAGACCAAGGTCGTGGACGGAGAGCTGTGGCTGAAGGGCGACAATATCTTTACCGGTTACTATAAGGATGAGCAGATGACAAAGGAAGTCCTGACTGAAGATGGTTGGCTCAAAACCGGTGACCTGGTCCGCTTTGATGAGGAAGGGTACCTCTATATCGTCGGCCGCATCAAGAACCTGATACTTCTTTCCAATGGCGAGAATATCAGCCCCGAGTCGCTCGAAGAGCCTTTCTACGCCTATCCTTTTATTAAGGATGTGCTCGTGACCGAGGACGAGATTGCCGGCTCCAAGTGCCTTGCAATAGAGATTTTCCCTCAAATGCAGGCATTCGCCCAGACTCCCTGGGAGGAGGTCGAGGCCCTTATGAACAAGACCGTTGAGGAGGTCAATGCCAAGAATCCCACAACCCACCGTATTGCGAAGGTGGTTGTGCGCAAAGAAGATTTCAAACGTACCGGCAGCCTCAAGGTGGCCAGAAACCAGAAATAAAAGAAGATGACTAAAGAAGAAGTTTTTGGCAGGCTCAAGACCATCCTTGCGGTGGTGAGACCTGCGGTAAATCAAGACAATATCACTTATCAGACCGATCTTATCAAGGATTTGGGACTTGATTCTCTTTCGATGCTCCTGATGGGGCTTGCTCTTGAAAAAGAATTCGATATCAGGTTTGCCAACGATGTACAGTTTGCCGACGTCAACGATGTCTGTGAATCTATTATGAAACTGATTAGAGAATAGGAGGGGAACGGTGCATAGAATATTTCTCTCCTTATATCGCTTCTTTTCGGCCCACAGAGCTATTATGTGGGTGTCGATGCTCGGCAGTTTTGTCGTTTTTGTGCTGCTTGCAAAAAATGTCCGTTTTGAAGAGAATCTTCTGAAACTCTTCCCTGATACCGAGCAGGCGCGTGAGACGAGCATCGCTTTCGGCAATCTTAAAGTAAAGGATAAAGTATTTGTTGAGATAGTATCTCGGGAAGGCTGTAAAGCCTCTCCCGAGATACTTGCATCCGCGATGGATTGTTTTGTGGACAGTCTGGTCTCTCACGATACCGACGGCTATGTGGACGGATGTCTCTGGAAGTTTGATCAGGATATGGCGATGAATGCCCTCGATTACGTCCTGAACAATGCCGCCACCCTTGTCAGTGAAGAGTTTTATCCTCTTATCGAGGAATGGATTGCAGACGGTGCGAAGGAGGAGGTCCCGAAGGCTATTCAGGAGATGCTGACGGACTATACCGGAGACTTTGCGATGATTGACGGCTATCTCTTCTCGCCCGATTCGCTCTCGAGTGTTGCTTTCATTTCTCCGACTTTCAATTCGATGGATACCAAATATGCCAGCGTACTTTTGAAGGATATGGAGCGTGAGACGCGCTTTGTTGAGGACCAATTCCCTGAAGTGGAAGTCCTGTATCACGGAGCGGCCATTGAGGGGGCGTTCAATTCAAGACAGATTAAGTCGGACCTGCTTCTCACAATTTGTATTTCGATAATTGTGATCTGCCTTGTAATCGGATTGTGTTTCAAGAACAAGTCAACCCTGCTTTTGCTTCTTGTACCTGTAATTTATGGAGCAGTCTTCTCTCTTGCAATGATTACGGTCATAAAGGGGGGGATGTCGCTTATGGCGATCGGGCTTGGAGCTGTGATTCTGGGCACGGCGCTCAGTTATTGCCTGCACGTGCTGACGCATTATAAGTATGTGTCTGATCCGGAAACGGTGATCCGTGAACAGTCGCGCCCCGTGTGCCTTGGGTGTCTTACCACTATCGGCGCATTTTCCGGTCTGCTCTTCACTACCAGTGATTTGCTGAAGGATTTTGGCATCTTCGCTTCGTTTGCTCTTCTGGGTACGACATTCTTCGCTCTTGTATTCCTTCCTCATTTCTTTCATCCTGAAAGGAATGTCAGATCTGAGCATGCGTTCGCTATTGCTGACAAGTTCAATTCATACCGTTTCGACAAGAATCATCCTCTCGCCATTGTTCTCGGAGTCATTATCCTGATATCCTTCATTATGGCGCCCAAGGTGTTCTTCGACTCGGATCTCTATAATATCGGTTTTCACAATCAGAAGGTCGAGAAGTCCAAGAAATTCTATTCTGACCATCTTGACGGCGGGAAGTTCTGTATGTATTACTCCGGGACGGGTGAGACACTCGATGATGCCATCCTGTCCGCCCGCAATGTGACTGAGGTGCTTGACAGTCTTCGCAACGAGGGGATTGTGTGTTCAAGGGGGCATTTGCAGGAGCTGCTTGTCCCTGAGATTGAGCAGCAGGAAAATATTGACAGGTGGAAACTGTATTGGGAACAGAGACCTGGTGGGATTCCCGCCAATCTCCCTTCCATTGCTTACTCTCTGATTGAAGCTGATTACGCTCCTGCTTCTCTTCCTGAGTATGGCGCGTTGCCCGATGAATTCCTTTCCAATTTTGTGGAGCAGTCCTCTGACGGGTCGTGGATGGTATTTGTTTCTGCCCGTATGGATAAGTCCGATGCACACCGGGTCAATGACTGTGTTGCGGCTATTCCGGGTTCTGTTGTCATCGATCCTTATTATTACACCGAGGATATGCTGAAGATTATCCATTCGGATTTCAATATTGTGCTCTGGATATCATCTCTCTTTGTGCTGCTGGTGCTTTTGCTGTCTTTCAGGAATATTGTCATTTCGCTTATCGCATTTCTGCCTATGTTCCTCAGCTGGTATGTGGTGCAGGGGATTATGGCGATTTTTGGGATTGAATTCAATCTTTTCAATATCATCATCTCTTCGTTTATTTTTGGTGTCGGAGTGGATTACAGCATATTTGTGATGGACGGTCTGCTGGATGATGCCTGCGGAAGGGGAAGGCGATTGCTTCTATGCCACAAGGCGGCCATTCTTTTCTCTGCCTTTGTGCTTTTGACTGTGATGACATCGCTTTTGCTTGCATCTCATCCCTGTATCAGCTCTATCGGAGATGTGACTGTGATCGGTATGGTATCGACTTTGCTTATTACATATACTCTGGAGCCATTGTTCTTTAGAACGGCTATGCGTGTGGACAGATTTAAGAAATGTGTCATAAAGAAATGAGAATTATGAAAAGAAATATCATTGCGGCTGCATTCATTATGACAGCCTTGTTTGCCTCAGTGTTCGGGACCGATTGCAATGCTCAGGATTCTTCCGCCCTTGTGGATATGATAGAGAAGTCCAACGAAGGTTCCAAGGGGATCAGCGGCAGTTTTACGGAGATTAGACAAAAGCCCGGCAAGGCGGATAAGAATCTCATCGGTGATTTGATTTTCGATCCAGCCGGATCTCTTTCGATGAAGTACGCCTCACCCAACCAGGGGGAGTATTTCATTATTGAGAATGGTACTCTGTCGATGAAAAGGGATGGGGCTGAAAATAAGTTTGACCTTGCCAAAAACCGTCCGATGAAGAATCTTTCCGATATGCTCCTCTCGTCTCTGGGCGGAAAGCTCAAGGCTTTTTCTCAGGCCAATGCCTGCAATCTTACTGCTGAGAAGACTTCTGACGCGGTACGCGCTACGCTCGAGGCTACCAAGAAAGCGGTCAAGGGCTATTCGAAGATTGTTCTTGATTACAATCCCAAGACTCTGCGCCTTGTCAAGATGAGGGCCGAGGAGTTTGACGGTACTGTCACTACTTACATAATGCAATAATCCTCTATGGAGTCACGCAAAAACTACGGCTGGTTTGATGATACCAGAGGGGAGTATGTCATCACTGATTATGATACTCCCAGGCCTTGGATGAACTATCTTGGCAACGAGGATTTCTTCTCCCTTGTCTCGAATACCGGGGGAGGATATTCTTTTTACAAGGATGCAAAGCATCGCAGGCTCACTACCTGTTGCGGAGGCTCCTTTACCGAAGCCAATGACGGAAGGTGTTTTTATATCAAGGATGATGATGTGCTGTGGTCTCCATTTTTCAGACCTTGCAAGACTCCTCTGGATTCATACGAATGTCGGCACGGCGTAGGTTATACCCGTATCAAGGCATCCAAGGACGATGTGGACATTTCCGCTCTGTTTTTTGTTCCTCTTGAGACAAATGCGGAGATTCAGAAATTGACTTTCACCAATAATACCGGTTCGGTAAAGCGTCTTCAGATTTTCTCTATGCAGCAGTGGTGCAATTGGGAGGCTGACTTGGAGGAGGCTGATTTTTATTCGGAAGTTGAGGTGGACGGCCCTATTATCTTCAATAAGGCCGGATATAGGGCTCAGAGGGATTATTATGCTTTCTATAGCGTGAACAATGCTCATATTGAAGGCTTTGATACTGATAGGGAGGAGTTTCTGGGAGAGGATAATGATCTTTGCAGACCTCAGGCCGTAAGAAATGGTGCTTCTTTTGGCAGCATTGCCAAGGCTAGCAGCTCAATAGCATCACATAGTATTGATCTGCGTCTGTGGCCCGGTGAGACCAAGGATCTGATTTTTATGCTCGGCTATATCGAGAATAAGCCCAAGGATAAATTCGAAAAAGACGGAAGCCTCAATAAGGACAAAGCCTGGAAGATGGTCTCTAAGTTTGACTCGAGTTCAAAAGTGGACAAGGCTTTCGCTGAGTTGAAAGAATATTGGCACTCCAATTTGGAGAGTTTTACCCTGAAGAGTCCCGATGAGAAGACTGACAGGATGGTGAATGTTTGGAACCAATACCAGTCTGCGGTCAATTTCAATTTCCCCGCTGCACCTTCGAGCAGTATTCTTGGCTGTATCCATCAGCGCCCCGAGCTCGCTGAACGCAGAATTCTTGATCTCGCTGCCACACAAGCTGAGGACGGGGCCCTTGAAGGCAATCCTATGTGGCTTGTCTATTGTACTTCGGCTTATATCAAGGAGATAGGCGAGTTCTCCATTCTCAAGGAGAAGGTTCCTTTTGCTTCCGGTGCCGTGATGCCATTGGCAGATCATTTGAGACTGGCATTGGAGTATGTCCTTAAGAATCGCGGATCTCACGGATTGCCTTTATACGGGGATTCTGAATCTGTGGCGGCTGCAGCAATGTTTGTAGTCTGCGCACGCGAATTTGCCCAGCTCTGTTCCCGTTCCAAAAGGGAGGAATTCTCCGCTACGATTATCGCTGAGGCGCATAATCTCAGTGCAATAATTAGCAGTCAGGCTTGGGACGGCGAATGGTTTGTCAATTCTTTCGACCCTTCGGGAAAAGCGGTCGGGTCCAAGCGTAATGAAGAAGGGAAGATATATCTGGAGCCTCAGGCCTGGTGCTCTCTTGCCGAAATAGGTAAGGAGAAGGGAATGACACTCAAGGCTCTTGACAGTGTTCGCAATTATATGGATTGTGAGCAGGGGATTGTATTTGCCAATCCTGCGTTTGCCCGTTTTGACCAGCAGGCAGGGAGCATTTCATCATATCCTCAGGGATTCGGCTACAACGGGGGAGTGTCCTGCCCGACCAATCCTTTGATTGTAATAGCTGAGGCTCTCAGCGGTCGCTGCGCCGATGCTTGGGAGCACTATAGAAAGATTACACCTTCATATATTCATAATCAGAGGGTTTACAGGCTTGAGCCTTTTGTGTACTGCGATCTTGTCTCCGGAAGGGATGCGACCCGGCCGGGGGAGGCGTCAAAGAGCTGGATTACTCCTACTTCATCACTCGCCTGGTATGCTGTAAGCCAGTATTTGCTGGGTATCAGGCCTTCCTATGATGGCCTTGAAGTGGATCCCTGCATTCCTATGGAATGGGAAGGGTTTGAGGTGGAAAGAAAATTCAGAAAGGCGCAGTATCATATCAGTGTAAAAAATCCTGATGGTCTCGCAACGGGAGTGAAGCAATTGATTGTGGACGGAAAGCCGGTAGAGGGCAAGATAATACCATATTCTTCCGGCAAGCATACTGTTGAAGTAATCATTGGCTAGAAGTATGGCGGCAGCGGAGAAGATAGTCATAAAAGGTGCCCGCGTAAACAATCTGAAGAACATTTCTTTGGATATCCCGCGCGGCAAGTTTGTCGTCGTTACCGGTGTGTCCGGTTCCGGCAAGTCTTCTCTTGCTTTTGATACTCTATTTGCTGAGGGACAGAGGCGCTTTGCCGAGAGTCTGTCATCGTACGCCCGGCAGTTCCTTGGAAGAATGTCCAAGCCCGATGTGGATTTTATCGAAGGTATTCCGCCTTCAATTGCTATCGAGCAGAAGGTGAATATCCGAAATCCCCGATCCACTGTTGCCACTACTACTGAGATTTATGATTATTTGAGACTTCTCTTTGCCCGTGCGGGACATACCTTTTCGCCCATTTCCGGCAGGGAGGTCAGCAAAGACAGTGTGAGGGATGTTGTGGATTTTATCACCTCTGCTGTTGAGCGCGGGGATTCTCCGATATACATTCTTTGTCCGATTGACTGGAAAGCTGCCGAGGACAATACCGAGCTGCTGCTTTGTCTCAAGGAAGAGGGGTTCAGCAGGCTGTATGCGGATCAAAGGGCTCTTCGCATAGAGGATGTGCTGCAGATGCAGGGGGCTTATCCTGAGTCGGCTATGCTTCTGCTGGACCGTGTGTCAGGGGAATTTGACCGCGACAGGGTGATTTCCAGTGTCAATACTGCATTTGAGACGGGAAAAGGTGATATGGCGGTTCTGGCTGGGGAGGAGCTGAAAGGCTTTTGTAATCGATTTGAGATGGATGGTCTCGTCTTCAATGAGCCCGATGAGTATCTTTTCAGTTTCAATAGTCCTCTCGGGGCTTGTCCCACCTGCGGCGGTCTGGGCAAGATAATCGGCGTGAGTGAAGACCTGGTGGTGCCGGACAAGACAATGAGTATTTATGACGGTGCCATAGCTTGCTGGAGGGGGGAAAAGATGGGCTGGTTTAAGGATCAGGTGATAAGGAATGCGGATAAGTATGGTATCAATGTGTTTGAGCCTTACTGTATGCTGAGCGCCAAGGTCAAGGATGTTCTGTGGAATCAGCCTTACGAAGGTGACGACGAGTCCAATATAGTAAGTATCAATGAGTTCTTTAAATGGGTCGAGACCCAGAAATATAAGATTCAGTTCCGCTTTATGCTCAGCCGTTTCAGCGGACGGGCTGTATGTCCGGATTGTCGCGGAAGCCGTCTTCGGAAGGAGGCTCTCTATGTCCGTTTCGCGGGCAAGACCATAGCCGATCTGCTTTCTATGAATGTGGATGAGTTGCTCAAGTTTCTGGAGGGAATAGAGCTTAGTGAAGCCGACAAGTTGATTGCAGCCGGTCCCATCTCGGAGATTATGTCCAGATTGAAATGTATCAAGGATGTTGGTCTTTCATATCTTACTCTTGACCGCACTTGCAATACTCTCTCCGGCGGTGAGAGTCAGCGCATCAATCTTGTCACCGCTCTTGGAAGCTCTCTTGTGGGCTCTATGTATGTGCTCGACGAGCCTTCCATCGGCCTTCATCCCAGAGATACCGACAGGCTTATCTCTGTTTTGAAACGCCTTCGTGATCTGGGCAATACTGTGGTGGTGGTTGAACACGATGAGGAGATTATCCGCTCCGCTGACTTCCTTATTGATATGGGACCTCTTGCCGGGGTGAACGGGGGAGAGGTCGTATTTCAGGGAGTTGCCTCCGAATTTGCTCCCAAGGACTTGGATGCTTCGCTGACTTTGCAGTATCTTAACGGCCTCAAAGGCCATTATAGAAGAGAGAAGCGCTCCTGGCGTTATTCGATAAAGGTGGAAGGGGCGATGGAGCACAATCTTAAGAATATTGATGTTGCTTTCCCGCTCGGGACATTGACCGTGGTTACAGGAGTGAGCGGCTCGGGAAAGTCTTCTCTTGTCGGGGATATCCTGTATCCGGCTTTGTTCAGGCGCTTGAATGATTCGGGAGATCTGCCCGGGACGTTCAAGAGGTTGTCTGGAGATCTGGAACGTATCTCGCGGGTCGAGTATGTGGACCAGAACCCCATCGGCAAGAGTTCACGCTCCAATGCGGTCACTTATCTTAAAGTGTATGATGAGATCAGAAAGCTTCTGTCGGACCAGCAGTATGCGAAGATAAACGGATTTACCCCTTCTTATTTCTCTTTCAATCAGGACGGGGGACGCTGCCCGGAATGTCAGGGTGATGGTGTCGTGAAGATTGAAATGCAATTTATCTCTGATGTCACTATGGTATGTGAGTCGTGCGGCGGCAAGCGCTTCAAGGACGATGTGCTGGACGTGAAGTATAGGGAAAAGAATGTGGATGATATCCTTAATATGAGTGTGGATGAGGCGATTGAGTTTTTCTCTGGTGGGACGGAGGATATTGCGCATAGCATTGCCCGCAAATTGCAGCCGCTCGCTGATGTGGGTCTTGGCTATATCAAGTTGGGACAGAGCAGCAGCACCTTGTCCGGCGGAGAGAGTCAGCGCATCAAGTTGGCATATTTCCTTTCTTTGAGTGAAGAGGGTGCAGTGCGCCGCGCGGAAAAAATACTGTTCATACTTGATGAACCGACTACCGGCTTGCACTTTTACGATGTGGAGAAGCTGATAAAGGCCTTTGATGTTTTGCTTTCGAAGGGGCACAGTCTTGTGGTTGTGGAGCACAATCCGGATGTCATTGTAAGTGCTGACTGGGTGATTGATCTCGGACCAGAGGCTGGAGATGACGGCGGCAGGGTGGTGTTTGAGGGCACCCCCGAGGATCTTGTCAGATATGGCGGGACTTGGACTGCAAAATATATGGCCAAAATCAAAAATTGTTGAATGCTATGAGACTATCTCAGACACAACACGATGCTTTGCGCTCAAAGTATAATCCTGACGGATCTCCCTGTAGGGAACTTCAGATGACTATTTTGGGTATCCTGAAGGAGTTGGACAGGATATGTACGGAAAATGGTATCAAGTATTGGCTGGACGGGGGTACCTGCCTTGGGGCCGTCAGACATTCCGGCTTCATTCCTTGGGATGATGATGCCGATGTGTGTATGTACAGGGCGGATTATGAGCGCTTTCTCAAGGTGTTCAAAGAGGACGAGCATTATGCTATGACAACCAGGGAGGATGACCTGTACTATACTCAGGGCTTTGCCAAGCTCCGTCTGAAGGGGCAGGTCCTTTGCGAGAGGACAACCACCGCCGATATTCATTATAAGCACAGGGGGCCTTTTGTGGATATCTTCATTGTGGAGGAGGGGACCAAGCTTTCCGGAAAGATTTTCAAGCAGGCAGCCTGTCACTTGCATATTTTCACAAAGATTGAGAATCCGGGCCCGATTTCTACAGCTCTTCTCAGATTCTTCAAGGGTCTCCATCTTCTTGCTATCAGGATGTGGACTCCTGTAATGCAGCGTCTTCCTTGGGCCAAGTGCCGTTATGCCCTTGGAACGTCGTTTTATAAGATAGTCTTTAGAGAAGGTATTTTTGATGAGTTGGAGAGGATTGACTTTGAAGGACTTTCCTTGCCGGTGCCGAAGGATTACGATACTTATCTGACGGATTATTACGGTGATTATATGTCGCTTCCTTCTGAGGAGGTGAGACAGAGTTCAATTCATTTCGACTAGGGTATGGGTTTTCTTTATTTCAGCAATTTCAATATCAGGCTGGTCGAGAAGACCGGGGATGAAGATTTTTTCTCTGTGAAGGGTAAATGCCTTCAGGATTTGATGTCTGACACAAGGCTGTTTTCCAAGGATCCTGTGTGTATTCTTGCCGATCCTTTTCTTTTTGAGCATAACGGCTGTCTTTATCTTTTCTACGAACATCAGCGCAAACGTTATGGCAAGGGGGAGCTTCGGATGAGGAAGACTTCGGATCTGGTGCATTGGAGTGATGAAGTGATTGTCCTCCAGGAGTCTTTCCATCTTTCTTTTCCCAATGTCTTTAGGGATGGGGCAGAAGTGTATATGATACCCGAAACGGGAGCGGACGGTAGTATCAGACTCTATAAAGCTGATGATGATAGCCTTGAGAGGTGGTCTGAGTATAGGACTATCATTAAGGATGGTCGCAAATGGGCGGACTCAGATATATTCTTTAAAGACGGGATGTATTATTTGTTCAGCAGTATTTATTCTCGCAAATCACCTCAGGCGAGGCTGTTTGTCTCCGAAAGCCTTGATGGGGATTTTGTGGAGCATCCTTGTTCTCCTTTTTCTTCTGACGCTTCAAATGCAAGGAATGCTGGGAGGCTTTTTTTGCACGATGGGAAACTGTACCGTCCTGTGCAGGACAATACCAAGGGCTATGGCAAGCAGTTGTCCATTATGGAGATTGTCGAGCTGGGTCCTTCTTCGTACAGGGAGAGGCTTTGCCGGGAGCATATTCTGGATCTGTCGGATCCTTTCTATAAACGTGGAGGGCATCAGTTCTGCCCGATTGTTTTTGAGGGCAGGAGTATTGTCGCTACGGATGGGAAACAGCGTAATTATAACATAAGGGAAAATCTCAATGGATATTGTCATCACCTATGTAAACGGGGCTGATCCTCTGTGGCAGGCCTCATATTCTCAGTTTACTCAAAAGCCTCTCATTGCTAAGCGCTATCGCGACTGGGGGACTCTGAAGTATCTGCTGCGCTCCATTGAGAAGAATCTGCCCTTCATTGAGAATGTGTTTTTGGTCGTGTCGTCTCTCTCTCAGGTGCCTCAGTGGGCGTCTTCGGAGCTGAAGATTGTCACTCACGATATGATTATCCCTTCTGATTTCCTTCCGACTTTCAACAGTACTTGTATCGAGATGTTTCTGCATCGCATCCCGGGTCTTGGGGAGGAGTATGTTTATTTCAATGATGATATTTTTCCTGTCCGTCCTTGCTCGAGCGAGGATTTCTTTAGGGATGGGAAGGCTGTCTTGAAGTTTCATAGCTGTCTTTTGAGGGGTGGGCAGTTCCGCAAGCAGACTTTGAATTCCGACCGTCTTGCTCGAAAAGCTCTGGGGATGGGTGCCGGTCTTTTGTATTTGCGGCCCAAGCATTCTGCTACGACTATGCTGAGGAGTGTGTGCGAGGAGGCTTTCGCGAGGTCTGAGTCTGAGATTCTTTCCCGCATTTCCCGCGTCAGGGAGGATTTCAATGTCAATCAGTATTATTTCCTTGACTATCAGTTACTTTCCGGGAGAATGCTGCCGGGGGGACTCTCCAAAAAGCATTTTTCTCTCTCTGTTGCGTCTCAGAAGGACATCCGTGAGTTTTTTGACAATCCCAGTACCAGTCTTGTGGGGATCAATGATACCAAGGTTAGTCCGGAAAAGGTAGCTTCTGTGGGTGCTATGCTCGATGAGGTCCTTTCAGGGATGTTTCCTTGCAAGTCCAGATTTGAGCTGTAGTCTTTTTATCTGCTGCGCATCATACGTTTGATTTCGCATACAAGGCATCCGGCAGTGTCGCCTATTTTTCCAATTATTGATTTGGAGTAGTGTAAGCGGTCCAGGCTTGCGAGCGCGGGCCTGAAGTTGTGCAGTTTGTACATATAGATGCCTCGTGCAAAGTTGAATGTCCCGCCTGTGTCGTTGTGCAGCCAGGTAAGGAATTGCAGCAGGTTCCAGGTATTGTTGGAGGGCTCTGTGTAGAATGCCATCCAGTCTATGT
Organism: Bacteroidales bacterium UBA1736; assembly: GCA_002315825.1. Classification (GTDB taxonomy): domain Bacteria; phylum Bacteroidota; class Bacteroidia; order Bacteroidales; family UBA932; genus Cryptobacteroides. The sequence continues at coordinate 22,381 of DCIC01000082.1, forward strand.
ATTCTGTCTTGTTTTTCAGATAGAGGTTGGTTGATGCCGGCTGTCCGTTGAGATACGTTGCGGATATCAAAAGTGCGCCGGATTGATATACTCCTTTGATGAATGAGAGGTATTTGGCGCTGAAGTATCTTTTCTTTCTTATCCCTGCTTTGATCATTGAGTCTGTGAGGGTCTTTATCAGATCTTCCGGCCATACATCGTGCTTGTCAGCGTCAAATGATCTCCATTCCGCTTGGGCTTTTTCCATTTTGGATGCGATGTTCTTCAGGCGGTATTTTTCTTTTTTGTCGAGCTGGCACAGGGAGTCGATGGCGGATTTGTCTGTTCCTGCTTTTGGTACATTGAAATAGGAGTAGCGTGAGTAGCTGTATAGGAGTGAGCCTTTCAGCTGGAACTGGAGTGAGGTCTGGAAGAGGTCGTATCTCATATTTTCCAGTCTGACTCTTTTGATGAGCTTGGACTCTTTGATGTGGTTGGAGATTTCTTCGCACATATGGAAGTCTCCTATGGCTTCTTTTGCGATTATGGGTCCGCAGAAGTCGGAGTGTCTGTCGTTTATGAAGCGCAGGGTCCTGTGCTTGTCCAGGTACAGGGGGAAGATGGCCAGGGTTATGCCTTTTCTGGTCCATACTGTTATGTGGAGCTCTCCGCTAAGCAGGGGGAGGGCTGAGCGGCAGAATGAGTGGCTCTGGTATGGGGTCACTTTGTCGGACTTGGTATAGAGCTCATTCCAGATACTTTCGAGGGTATCGAAATCTTCTTTTCTGCTGTATATGGTAATCATTTCTTTATGTTCTCGAACAGTTCGACCCACTGGGCCATTATTCTTTCGCTCTTATATTGCTTGGCTTTTTCTGATGCGTTGAGTCCCATTTCTTTGCGCAGGTCTTTGTCTTCTATCAGTTTTGTGATGCGTTCTGATGCTGTCATTATGTCTCCTTCTTTGACAAGGAAGCCGTCTTTCCCTTCGGTGATCAGCTCGGAAAGGCCTCCGGGACAGTTGTATGCGACGACAGGTATTCCGCAGGATGCTGCTTCGAGGACCATTAGTCCGAATCCTTCATATCTGGATGTGACGAGAAGTCCTGAGCTGTTGCGGTATTCGTCCATTATGGTGGTGCTGTTGCCTTTGAGGCTGATGTGGTGCCCGAGTCCCAGGGAGTTGGATATTTCTTGGAGTCTGTTTTTTTCTTTGCCTTCTCCGTAGATGTCCAGGTCCCAGTCAGGGTGTTTTTCGAGGACTATTCTCCATATTCTCAATGCGTCTGCGAAGTTTTTTTCCGCTGATAGTCTTCCGACGCAGATGAAGCGTTTGGGGCTGTGGTCTGAGAGGGTTTCGTTGTGTGTGGGGATGGTGTTGCCGATTTTTATGATGTTTTCTTTTTGTGGGAATTTGGCTTTGTAGTAGTCAATGTCGTATTGGCTCAGTACTGCTATGGCGTCGTATTTTGCGAGGGCTGTGTCCAGTTTTTTGGTTCTGTATGCGGCGTATCTTGGGTGGGTGGGGTATTTTCTGTAGAATTTGTCGTGGAGGAAGTGGTATTCTGCTATTTTTGCGCCGGTGTCGGTGCATTTGTGCAGTTGGTATATGTCGCTGCCGCAGAGGGTGATGGTGATGTCGGGCCGGATTTGGCTCAGGACTTTCTGGAGTTGTTTTCTGTATTTGCAGCCGAAGATTCTGTCGTTGACGTTGAGGTCAAGGAGGTGGATTCTGGGGTCGAGTTGGAAGAATGGTTTGCGGCCGCGGAGGTGGGATGTGATGATGTAGACTTCTGTCTGTGGTCTGGCGCTGAGCCAGTTTGCTTTTGAGGTGAGGATTTTTTCCATTCCTCCGGCTGTGTGGAGTGAGTGTATGAGGTATGCCAGTTTCATATTTGCGAATCTACGCATTTTTTGTGAATCTTTGCGCTCTGTCGCTGCAGTCACTGTCTTGACTTCGGCACTTTCCGCGCTTTGTGCTCTGTCCCTGCAGTCACTGTCTTGACTTCGGTATCTTCCGCGCTTTGCGCTCTGTCGCTGCCTGATATGAAAAAGGACCGTTACTGAGCAAGCTCATACGCTTTCGGCTAATTCAGTGCAGATTGGTAGCTGGTTAGACAGATGCCGCAGGAAGGGATATTGTCTGCGGGAGCATTGGCTCCCGAAAAGGGAAGGGGCCCACGAAGTGGGAAGGACTCCCGCAGGCAATATCCCTTCCAGCGGCAATTTCTCCATAATTCGCGGCCCGGGATGGAGAAAATCACATTTCTGGGGTCATTTCTCCATCGCCAAGCCCTCGGGATGGAGAAAGTCAATGATTTTCAGCAATTTCTCCATGATATGTGGCCCGGGATGGAGAAAATTACATTTCTTGGGTCATTTCTCCATCGCCAAGCCCTCAGGATGGAGAAAGTCCTTGATTTACAGCAATTTCTCCATAATACGCGGCCCGGGATGGGGAAAATCACATTTCTGGGGTCATTTCTCCATCGCCAAGCCCTCGGGATGGAGAAAGTCCTTGATTTACAGCAATTTCTCCATGATATGTGGCCCGGGATGGAGAAAATCACATTTCTGGGGTCATTTCTCCATCGCCAAGCCCTCAGGATGGAGAAAGTCCTTGATT
>DCIC01000040.1 GCA_002315825.1 Bacteroidales bacterium UBA1736
ACTTATCCTCCGGTCAACTCACCCCCTCAACCCATCTCCCTCCGAAAGCGGCCGCAAAGATATGGGGTGTAATTTAATTCTCCAAATTTATCTCCAACATTTTTTCCAAATGTTTCATAAATCCATACCTTTGCAGTCTAACTATATATACCTAATATGAATACACTATCCAACAGGCTCCAGAACCTCTCCCCTTCCGCCACCTTCGCTATGTCTCAGAAAAGCAGCGAACTAAAGGCGCAAGGCATTGATGTTATCAACATGGCAGTAGGCGAACCGGACTTCAACACTCCCGACCACATCAAGAAAGCAGCAGTACAGGCTATCGAAGACAACTGGTCTACATATTCCCCTGTCACAGGTTATCAGGATCTGCGCCAAGCCATCTGCGACAAACTCTCCAAAGAAAACGGTCTTTCGTTCGACCCCTCGCAGATAGTGGTGTCCAACGGTGCCAAGCAGGCTATCACCAACACCATCCTGTCTCTGATCAATCCGGGAGACGAAGTCATCATCCCTGCACCATACTGGGTAAGTTATCCCCAGATGGTCAGACTTGCCGAAGGCTCACCGGTCTTCATCCAGGCCACCATAGAGCAGGACTTCAAAATCACAGCAGAGCAGCTGGAAAGAGCCATCACCCCCAAGACAAAACTTCTCATCCTCTGCACTCCGTGCAATCCGACCGGCTCCGTATATACCGCTGGTGACCTCCGCTCCATTGCAGAAGTCATCACCCGTCATGAAGGTCTGCTTGTCATCTCAGATGAGATTTACGAGCACATCAACTACTCCGGTGCGCCGGTTTCCATCGCGACTTTTCCCGGAATGGCGGAACGAACCATCGTCATCAACGGAGTATCAAAAGCTTACGCAATGACAGGGTGGCGAATAGGTTTCAGTGCCTCCCCGCTCTGGATAGCCAAGGGCATAAATATGCTTCAGGGACAATATACCAGCGGTCCCTGCTCCATCAGCCAGAAAACAGCACTGGCCGCATGGAAATGCGACCAGCAGTGTGTTGAGGATATGAGAAAGGTATTCCAGAGAAGAAGAGACCTGATAGTACGACTCACCGGTGAGATTCCCGGTCTGGAGGTCAATGTTCCTGAAGGTGCCTTCTATCTGTTCCCAAAATGTTCCTCTTTCTTCGGGAAAAGTTATGGAGACAAAGTGATCAACACTTCTACAGACCTGGCTATGTACCTTCTCGAAGTCGGCCATGTAGCTACTGTCGGCGGGGATGCGTTCGGTTCTCCTGAATGCTTCAGAATGTCTTACGCCACATCCGATGAAAACATCAAGGAAGCGTTGAAACGAATAGGGGAAGCACTTGCCAAACTGAGATAGTTCCTATCTTCCCTGCGGAAGATAAGGAAGAATCTTACTCCTGAATATATCCCCACGCACTATCCGGTAGTGGGGATTATATTTGACACTGAAAACATCACTGTGATGCACTGCATATTCTCCTGAAGAGAGAAGATGCTCTATCGCAGCTTTGTCTTCATCGTAATCGTCCATATCCAGGTGCATTCCGTCAATCACAGACACAATCCGCTGCCAAGTAACTTTCCAATTGTCAAGTTGTGAAGCTTGCACAGGAGACACACCAGAAAGGAAAGCGTCAAACAACTGCTGTCTGGAAATAAATCCTTTCTGCACACAGTTCAGATGGACTCTGTAATATGACGAATCCGGGCCTATCGGCTCAAAGAAGATATCCGAAGTATCCGGAACAGTCAACTCATAATCAAGATATCCCCCTGCGGAAACTGTATCCGCCACTATGTGCCCGGCTCCGAACTCCGCCTGAAAAAAGGACTTGTAGAGATCTATGAGAGTAAGGTCCGGATACAAAGCCAGTTGCGATTGAACAGCCTTGCGGATCCGCACTTCAGTCCCGCCACTCCCGCAGGAGCAGAAAAATCCCAGAAACAGAACAATAAAAGGGACGGCAAGCCGTCCCTTGTCTTTAACTCTCCAGAACATATCATTTATACATCGGGCCGAAAGCGGCACATGCACGGTAGTCCTGTCCCTCTTTGTCCATTCCGAAGGCATTCCACGCTGCCGGACGGAAGATGTCCTCTTCAGGAACGTTATGCATGGCCACGGGTATCCTGAGAATTGAGCACAATGTAATAAGATCAGCCCCGATATGGCCGTAACTGATGGCACCATGATTGGCACCCCAATTATTCATGACATCATATGCGCTCTTGAATGCGCCCTTTCCAGTCAACCTCGGTGCAAACCAAGTACATGGCCAAGTGTAGTCTGTACGTTTCCAGAGTTTGTCGGATACTTCATCAGGAAGATTTACGGTCCAGCCTTCGGCAATCTGAAGCATCGGGCCGAGTCCCTTGACCAAGTTAAGGCGTATCATAGTCACAGGCATCTCCGCACGAGTCAGGAAACGTGATGAAAATCCGCCCCCACGAAAATATCCGTTGTCAGCAGCGCACCATTCTGTAGCGGCAAGCATCTTCTTCTGATCCTCTTCAGAGACATTCCACCACTGTTTCAGAATGCCGTTTCCTTTTTCATCCTTACATTCGCCACAGAAGTCAAGGCATGATGCACCTGAATTGATCAGGTGAAGAAAGCCGTCAGAATCTTTAGCCACACCCTCCAATTCATAACCGGTAGCGCGCTTTACAGCCTCCGGGCTCCAGTATGTACGGACATCGGAAAACATCTGTGCTTTGCCTGTCAAGAGTTTCATGAACATCATTCCAAGACCGTTGAGAACATCATTCTCAGTAGCCAGCACATAAGGTTCACGGGCACCGTTCCAGTCAAATGAGCTGTTCAGCAATGCTTCTGAATAATCTGCATTGGGGTAGAAGTCCGTCCATTGGCGCTGTCCCTGAAAACCGGCAGCTATTGCGTTATGCCCAACCATCTCCTCTTCACAGCCCTTCGGGAGATTTTTGTTGCCGCACATAAGGTCTTTGATGATTACCATCATCTTGACAACGAACTCCCAGTCCTTCTCCTTCTGCTCTGGTGTATTCTTGATTCCTTCCGGATTCTTATCCCAACCTTCCTTGCAATATTTCTTCGTCCATGCAAGAGCTTTCTGGAACTCTTTCTCATCATAGATATTCTCGGTCATCCTTCGGATGATTTCAACTTCATCAACAGATTCAACGCGCATGCCGAGATATTCTTCAATGAATGCAGAGTCGATGATAGAGCCGCCGATACCCATACAGATGGATCCGATCTGAAGATATGACTTGCCACGCATCGATGCAGCGGCTACAGCAGCACGACCGAAACGGAGGAGTTTTTCCTTTACATCAGCGGGAATCTCCGTACAGTCTGCATCCTGAACATCCCTGCCATAAATTCCAAAGGCCGGACGTCCTTTCTGCGCATGAGTAGCCAGTACGGAAGCGAGATATACAGCACCAGGACGTTCTGTTCCGTTGAATCCCCAAACTCCCTTGATAGTCATCGGATCCAAATCCATAGTCTCGGAGCCATAGCACCAACAAGGAGTGACAGTCAATGTTATATCAACACCGGCTTTCCTGAATTTTTCAGCACAGGCAGCAGTTTCGCCTACACGGCCGATGGTAGTATCGGCGATGATTACCTTGACATGCTCACCGTTCGAATAGAACAAGTTATCTTCAAAAAGTTTGGCTGCAGACTTGGCCATATTCATGGTCTGCTCCTCAAGAGATTCACGAACTTTCAGAGCACCGCGCCGTCCGTCAATGACAGGGCGGATACCAATAACGGGAAAAGACCCGATCAATCTATGTTGTGACATATAAAATGAATAATTGAGTGTGACAAATATTTGACAAAAGTACGAAAAAATTAACAATTTGATTTTAAATAGCGCGCCTCAGCGCGCCCGGCGGTGCGGGTATGTTTGCGGAGCAAACATACGGGAGCAAGGAGCCGGCCGGGGTTTGGGGTGGAACCCCAGTATAAAAGAAAAGCGGGACTGACAGCCGTCCCGCCAAAAACAAGCAAGCAAAAAAGAATCCGCTGCCGGACATGTCTGACAGGTTAGACCAGAACTGATATTCCGTCAGACACCTTAAGTTTATCATAGTTTGATTAGGTCAGTTGATCAAACTATGACAAAAGTATAACAGGAAAAGAGAGAAAACAAGTTGGGAAACGTCCTTCACGCAGTTAAATAGCACCAAGCGTAAAAAAATAAATGAAAGTAAGATACGGAAATAGGAATAAAAGAAAATTGTGTCGGCGAATAAGCCGCCCGACAAAAGTATTGAGGACAACAGTAAGTCGGCGTCAGCCGACCGCCCCGGGTGCGTGTATGCGAAGCATACGAAAGCACAGTAGGGGCGTGCATCCTTCCCCCATCGGGGGAAATGT
>DCIC01000146.1 GCA_002315825.1 Bacteroidales bacterium UBA1736
AAGTACTTCTCCTGTTCGTCCCTCCTCTTGTACTCCGCGAGCGCCTCCGGTGCCGATATGTCCAGCTTGTGCGTGAGATTTGCGAAGAATCCCGACTCCTCAAGTGCTTCGTCACGCTTATTCTCGTCCAAGGTGTAGGTCTTGACATGACCGTTCTTCGTGAGAACCACCTTGTAGTACGGGAAGTCATGATTGAGCATGTCCCTGTCCGCCGACTGCCTTTCGGACTTCATCTTTTTCAGAGCTTCGCCTTGACGTGCGACATCGATGTCAATCTGCTGCTGGTCGATGCCTCTCCTCACGGGGTCGAAGTACAGGTTCAGATGCAGCCTGTCGGCTTCCTTGACCTTGCCTCCCGTACTCATGACCTGATATGGTATGTCGTACTGCTTGCAATATAAACCCGAATCCGGGTCGAACTCCATCTGGGCCGGCCTCGCACCGAAATCCCCAAACGCCCGTATCTTGCCCTTCACCATCTTGATACCAACCTTTATGCCCGTCAGCACCTTCCTGTCGGACAGGATGTACTGCTCTATGTTCTTCAGCGATTCGTAGCCCCTGTCGGTGATGTAAATGAGGTCGCTTCCGAAGCCCGCATCATCAAGGTCTTTCAGTATGACATCAACCGTACGTGCGTCCGGGATGTTGCCCTGAAACGTCCTGTAGTACAGCGGCATGTGGTCGTCAATGGTGTAGACGACAACTTCCAGGGTCTGCGGCAGGGGAACCTTCTCCTTATTCTTCCCCCACTTGATGTCGGCGAGGGAGTCGCCGTATGCCGAACGGGTCGTGGAGTCAATCGCGCAATACGCGTGCTTGCTCACACGTCGCGCCCGCAGTTTGAAGAGATCCATCCTGTGCTGTTCCACGATGCCTTGCGTCAGCCTCGTTATGTCCGACGGCGTCAGAGGGTTCTTTGACGGTGTCTTTGCTATCCTCTGCCACCTCGCCACCCTGTTGTAGTTGAAGCCGGTGACATACGGAAACATCGCGAGCGTCAACACGTCGTTCACCATCTCCAGATTGCCGCCGAACACGCTGACGAGGTCCTCCCTCAGACCGGTATGCACGGCAATCTGTTCCAGAAGCCAGATGTCACCGTAGAAACGGTTGACGTCTTCGCCGTCATTCGCGGGACGACCCTTGCCGCGCACGCTGGCCAGCTTGTCTATCTCACTCAAATCCCACCCTTCGGGGAATATTAGCCTGCCCCGCTCCTCAAGCGAAGAATACAGGTATTGCCTGCCGGGGATGAACTTGAGATCATCGGTGACCGTCCCCCAATGGATGGACTTGTTGTGGTGGGTTCCGTCATCGCTATTCACCAGCGGGCGTGTTGTTGCATAGCGGTATCCTCCATTGACGTGGATGGTAATCTTGTAGGGCGTGTCGGGGTTTGAAGGTCTTGCCATATCTCTTGGTTTATAGCTACAAATGTAACGATAAAAACTGAGAAAACAACACCCCTATGCAAGTTAATTACATAAATTACAATTATTTACACCCCAAAGAGGTCATTATCGCTACAAAACAATGCAAAACTCACATTATTGGGGAATGATGCAAATTCAAAAGGTGACCAAAAGGTGACCAAAATTGTGGGATAAAAAATTATGACTTTGTAAATGTTTGAAAATAAACAATATACAAAGTCATAGAGTGCCTCGGGCGGGAATCGATATACCTTTGTGTTTCAGTTGATTATCTATTTCCGTTTACGGTTTCAATTACATTATTCTGCCATCATCAGATAGTATAGGTATGACGGACTTTGGGATACCAGATACGAGTCCGGTTGAGTTAGGGCTTCATAAATTTTAGAGTTATAAACTCTATGAAGGGCATCCTCGATTGTCTTGCCGGTGTCTGCGATATAGAATTCCGTGAGCTTATCAACGATGCGATTAAGCAGATACTCTCTTGTCTGTTCCTTGCTCATAACCTTTTCAGTAATTTTATTGCCTTCTGGGTGCCAAAATAATACTGGTTGTTCAGATCCCTGAATTCGAGTTCTTTTGCAAGTTCATCAAGATCAATCGAACCTTCTTCATATCTTCCAAGCAAATATGCGACCCCATCATTGGCTATCGGGCCATAGATTATGTCATAGTCATGATGGAAACCGGAGTTCCTGTTCCTATTATTGAATATGAATTCAGCCCACTCTTTTGATGGAGTTTCAAAACGGAGCATCTTCAGTCCAGCTTTCTCGGCATCTTCCGGAATGAAGACATATTCCTGGACTATAGGAGAGCCTCTAAACAATCTGGACTTCTTCTGTGCGAGAGCCTCTGCCTGTTCCCGGATATCCGTCAGATAGAACCCCTTACCGAAGTCCTTGAAAGGGACGCACTTGTCCAAATCAATGGCCTTGAAATCTATGTTCGTTCCGTGATAAAGAATCATGACAGATACCCCCCGTTATTCTTGCAGCAAACAATCAGATCATCCACGGCATCCTCAATGGACTGGAGATGTTCTATCTCATAGAATTCCACGAGAAAGGAAACTCCACCGAACTTGTACAGATACTGGAATGCCTCTCCGGTAGAGATGCTGAATCTCTTACCGAAAGCTCTGATACAAGCATTGGTGTATGGAATCTGATACTTTGTCATACCGCAAATTTATCAAATATTCTTGAACCCAACGAAAAAACCTGCAACTTTCATTCCTTAAATAGGTTATAATTACCGAGACAGTTTTTGGAAAATGCTTTAAAGGAGCTACTATTTAGGGACAGAAGAAGTAATTTTGTAGAGGCATTTACAATGCACAGAGAACAGTTTTATCCAGTAATTGTCGAGCCACATGAATCTATGATATTCGCTGGTAAATGCTAACAAAACACTACCATGCAGCGAGTAAACTGTCACGCCGCACAGTGATGCACTCGACCTTTCCTTGTCCCAAGGTTCTCAGCACTATATCATAGTCATTGTGAGGCTGCACCGGATGGTGTATCACATTCACTTTATAGTCATATATTTTTTGCAGAGCATCATCAAGGGAATTGTACATAAACTGCGACATACTATCTGTAGGCCTGAAGGGTGATAGTTGATGATTTTCAATTCGTCTTTCGCTTTTGCCTCATCTGGGATTGTGAGCCTTTGTTTTGAGTCTGGTAACCTGATCGTCAATTGACAACGGCTGATTGGTGTAGTTCATAGAGTGTTATAAAATAAAAGTTCCGCCCTGGTACGCATGCTTTCGTAGAGGCGTGGCGGAAATTCTCGCTGCAAATATATGGAAATTTCTTTGCCCTGCAAATAACTTTCGCAAATTTTCATTTTGGTTAGAAATATTACTGGCTTTTTGGTGTCTTTGAGCTTGGCCCGGTACCTCTTGAAAACCATATTGGAATGATACCCCCTGTCTGCCGCCCAATTCAGATACCATCTGATAAGGCTCAACTCTTTCGTGACAGATATATCAAGCATATCGAACTCAGTCGCACAATAACGTACGTATGCGTCCAGCGTTTCTTTGGTGAAATCGTCAAAAGCGATATAGGGGTTGAACTTCTGTAGATGTTTGCGCAGCGTAATCTATGTATTGAGAGCCCAGTGCTGATTATCCTTTCCATCTTTCAGAAAATCATCGTAGGGAAGGAAGAACAGGGTTCTGTCTTCATCATCTTTTCCATTGTCACGTCCAATGGAATCTGCAACCAGTTTCAGAATCTCGTCCTTGGAAGGCCCGTACTCTCGTTCCAAGAATCCGGAGAAATACTGTAGCCAATGCTTGTGACACCCCTCACACCCTTGATGTGAACAGAGATCAGAGTTCCTCATAGACTCTTTTATTAC
>DCIC01000001.1 GCA_002315825.1 Bacteroidales bacterium UBA1736
TTCTGACCTCCAGACATCTCATTAGGATAATGCGACGCCCAGTCCGTGAGTCCCATCCTTTCAAGATACTCCATCGCCAATGCGTGCCTTTCTTTCCGGCCTACACCTTGGTAGAAAAGAGGAAGCTCAATATTTTCCACAGCGTTCTTGAAAGGAATGAGGTTGAAAGACTGGAATACGAAGCCAATCATTTCGTTGCGATACTTAGCTGCCTGTCTTTCCGAAAGGTCCTTAATCAATCTTCCATCGAGAAAATACTCGCCTTCATCATAATTGTCCAGAATGCCCAGAATGTTAAGCAGCGTAGATTTGCCGGATCCTGAGGCTCCCATTATGGAAACGAATTCGCCCTCCTCGATTGTCAGATTGATACCTTTCAAAACATGCAAAGGTTGTGCTCCTCCGTATGTCTTGTTGACGGCTTTGATATCTATGATACTCATAAATGGCGAATTTAATAAAAGTATATAATATAGACTTGACAGGGTGCCAAAATGTTGCAAGAATAATGAGTCACTTGCAAACTTCCGTGTTTTTTGTTTACTCCCACCAGAGCGGAGCCTGTTGAACTCCGAAAGACGGAAAATTAAGCCGCTCCCTCGGCAGAATGCCTTTCGGAGCGTCAAAACCTCCGCTCTGGAATATCAAACTTAAAACAATTAACTGCATTGAATAATATATCGATTCTTTGAACCGGTTGTTTGGAAGAGAGGAACTGCTCCGTCCCGGTCACCACGCTCGTCAGACGCAGAACAGTGCCGTCCGCTTCGTGATTTTCGCAATTCAGCCGGCTAAGAGCCGGATGTAATATGCAATATGGATCTCCCTGTTTTTTCGCAAAGTTAATTCCCTGGTTTATTCTTTGTCGGGATTTTTCCTCGGTCGTCCTCGTTTAACTTCTTTTTTAAGTATTGTTTGTCTGTTTTCCATCCGGTAGCTGGCTCCGGATAGTTTGATGACTTCACATTTGTAGAGAAGTCTGTCAAGGAGTGCGCTTGCCAGCACCTCATCATCGAGTGTTTCAGCCCATTCTGTTGGAGATTTGTTTGTTGTTATTATGATTGACACCTTCTCGTGAAGGCTATTTATCAGATTGAAGAACGCCGAGGAGTCCTCTTTCTTTATTGGGAACAGCATTATGTCATCGATTGCGATGAGATCAGCATGGAGTATTCTGCTGTATGTCTGCATGGCTGCTGCCGATATATCCTTGGTTCTTAAGCATGTAATAAGTTCTTCCATTGTAAAGAGATACCCTTTTTTACCGGTTTTGATGGCATCATATATCAGGCCGGAAGCAATGTAAGTCTTTCCCGTTCCGGATGGCCCCATCAGAACGATGTTGTATGCTTGCTCCATCCATGCAAGTTGTCGCAACTCATTCATTTCACGTTGGGATATCCCTGAGACGAAGTTGAAGTCATATTCGTCAAGGTCGTGCTTTGCAGGTATTCTTGATGTCTTTACCCGAACTTCTCTCGTATGGATTTCACGCATGTCCGCCTCCATTTTTAGAGTGTCAGCAAGGAAGTCGATGTATGTGGGTTGGCTTTCCTGCGCCTTCAGTATTATATTGCTGAGTTTCAGAGGTATGTATGACAGATTTATTCTGCTGCAGTATTCTTTTATGTTGTCTGACTGTGTCATGAGAAGTATTGATTGTATTGGTTGATGTTTGTTTTGTCCGGAGTTTCCTTGACCGCAGAAGGAAGATTTTCATGAAGAGATGGAGTAAGCTCTCTTACTGGTATTCTCTTGCCGATACGATCACATAGGGTCAGATAGTCCTTTGCATTGTACATTCCTCGGTCTATGCATTTCTCAAAGGCATTGTGCAGTGTGGCCGGTGTAAAGTGCTTCATCCCTTTGACCAGGACTGCGAGATTCTGGGTATAGTATCTTGGCTTATCCTTTTTTAGGTTAGCCATCCACAATATTGCCATCTCATCGTAGTTGCAGTATTCCATTATTGTTTTCTCATGTGCCTCGCACGCTGTTGACATTGTACGTCTGTGTCCAGGAACCGATATATATTGTCCTCTTCCATCGTTGATATCATGGATGTAGATCAACTTCCCGGTCTCTTTACTATAGATTTCCAACTTTTCATCAACCACATTCACCCACACGGTCGTTCTTGGACCTTGATATGTGCCCGAAGGTAGACCGTAGTCATTGCCACGGTAGCTGATAAGATTTGACTTATGCACAGTGTACTCCTTCATCGGCCTTTCCGGCATCATAGGATGACCATAGTAAGGAATAAGATGCGACCTTTCCTCCTCAAAGACGATATCCGGCACAAGGTGGGTGGCGTTGTGAAGCAGTCCGTTGGCTGTCCGCGATAGCCAACGGACTGCCTCTTCGTTCAGTTGCTCGATGCTCACGAACGTCCTTCCACGCAGGAAGTTGTATTTGACGTACTTGACAGCGTTCTCAACTTTGCCTTTCGATTCCGGATCTGATTTGTGGCAGAAGATGCATTCGATGTGCTCCTGATTGACGAACGCGTTGAAGGTCTTCGTCAGTATGCAGTCTCCAAGATTTTCATCGTGGATCAACACGGCATCCTGATCGTAGATGATCTTCTTTGGCTTACCGCCATAGTACGCGAACGCCTTCTCGTGCGCATATACGGCCATTTCAGCCGTGAATGGACTTCTGCTGAAGTACACATATTTCTTTCGACTGCGGCACATGACCATAACGAAGAAGTATACCTTTAGATCACGTCCGTCTGCGGACTGCATCCACATCTCGCCAAAGTCGGCTTGGGCGAACTCCCCGAATGGAGTTTCCTCCATTTTCATATACTGGCGCGGAGATGAC
>DCIC01000057.1:0-3788 GCA_002315825.1 Bacteroidales bacterium UBA1736
ATGATTCTTAGCAAATATTTCAGTAAATTTGTATTTTATTATTTTGAAATAAATGCTGTCATACGTTTTCCCCGGAAATATTGATAAGTCGATTGCCGCCATCGGTGCAAACGACATTCCCTATATGAGGACTGACAAGTTTTCCGCCATTAACCTTGAGTCGGAGAAAATATTGCTGGATCTTATTCATTGTCCTGAAGGTAAGGCCATTATCTATACAGGGTCGGGAACTGGAGCAATGAGCGCAGTGGTGGAAAACTATGTCAAGACCAAAAAGAAAGCACTCGCTGTCAACGGAGGCTCTTTCGGCCAGAGGTGGGTGTCAATGTGTGAATACTACGGCGTCCCCGTCATAGATTTCAAAGTGCCCTTTGGTCGTGATATCGATTATCACGAGCTTGAGAGGACCATAGCTATGCAGAATCCCGATGTGCTTCTCTGCCAGCATCACGAGACATCGTCAGGACAAGTATTCGACCTTGACATCATTGCCAGAATATGCCGTCGTTACCGGGTATCTCTCGTCGTAGATGTTATCAGTTCCTTCCTTGCCGAAGAACTCGATATGGACAGAACAGGAATCGACATCTGCATCACAAGCTCGCAGAAAGGCTTGAATATCCCTCCCGGTCTTTCGATTGTCTTTCTTTCGAAGAAACTTGAGAACTATGAGTTTGCACGTAATGGATATTACTGGGATTTCAAGGACAATCTGGATAATCTGAGAAGAGGTCAGACTCCCTACAGCCCTGCCACGACTCTATACCTTCAGCTCAATGAGCGTCTCAGACAGCTCCGTTCACAGGGGGGCGAGAAACAGAATATCGAGCAGGTCCGTCATCGGGCCCAATTTTTCAGAAATCTATGCAAGCAATACGGGTGGAATATGCCCGCGGAAAATCAGGCAAACGCCATTACTGCCATACAGACAAGGGATACTGAGGATAGATTGATTTTTAAAGGATTGATTGAAAAATATCAGATTTACATAATGCCCGGATCCATCCCCGGCTTCTACCGAATCTCACATATGGGCCTTCAGACAGATAAAGAGCTTGAAGAGCTTGCGCGGCGTATACACGACCTGGAACCCAAAGCTAAATAATCATCCGGGACGATACAATATGAAGACAGTCATCACATACGGTACCTACGATCTTCTTCATCAGGGACATATCAATCTTCTCAAAAGGGCGAAGGCTCTTGGTGACTACCTCATAGTCGGAGTAACGACAGACAACTTCGACCTTGAAAGAGGGAAGCTTAATACTCACGATGATATCATCAAAAGAATTGAGGCGGTCAAGGCGACAGGCTACGCCGACAAGATTATCATTGAAGAGTACAGCGGGCAAAAGATTGATGACATCACCAGATACGGAGTGGACATCTTTGCAATTGGCTCTGACTGGGAAGGCAAGTTTGATTATCTCAAGGAATTTTGTCAGGTGGTATATCTCCCCCGTACAGAAGGCATCTCCAGTACAATGATACGTTCCCGCGAGTCGGTGAAGATAGGGCTTGTGGGGACGGGAAGTATTGCAGGGCGCTTCATTCCTGAGGCTTCAAAGGTGGAGAGCGCAGATGTCGTTTCTGCCTATAATCCGGACAAGAAGTCCTGCGCGGAGTTTTGTCGCAGGAATGGGATTGCTCCCCAAATCAGTTTTGATGCACTTCTCGCCTCTTGCGATGCGGTATATGTGGCATCACCTCATTATACGCATTATCAATATGTGAAGGCCTCTCTTCTTGCCGGGAAACACGTCCTCTGTGAGATTCCTTTTGTCTTGAGTACCTCCGAGGCCGAAGAATTGCTGTCTTTGGCTGCCGAGAAGAATCTTGTCCTGATGACGGCACACAAGACCGCTTATTGTCCGGCATTCAGACATTTGCTGTCAATGGTCAAGTCGGGAATCATCGGAGACGTAGTGGACATCAACGCATCAGTGACTACTATCACAAACGAGATGTCCCATAAGATGGACAGCAGGTTTTCCGGAGGAAGTTTCAGTGAGAATGCTTGTTTCCCTACCCTTCCTATCATCAAACTTCTTGGGGCAGACTACAGGGATCTCCGTTTTTATTCTAAGATGAAAAACGGGGTCGACATTTATACAAAGGCTCTCTTTGTATATGACAACGCTACAGCTTCCTTCCAGGTAGGGCTGGGCGCAAAGACAGAAGGATGTATGATTATTTCTGGTACAAAGGGCTATATCTACGTGCCCGCACCCTGGTGGAAGACGGATTATTTTGAGATACGTTATGAAGACCAGAATCTGAATAAGAAATTCTTCCTTCCATACTACGGTGAAGGACTAAGGTATGAAATAAGAGAGTTCATCAGTTCTGTCCTTTCCAAGGGTAATGTGTGGAAATTGTTGTCTGACAAGGAATTGCTGGCAATGACTGATGTCCAGGAAAAATATCTGTCAGGCGAATCCCTTATTAGACTTGGGTAAGGGGCGTCATCCTGTCTTCCCTGTACCAATGAAGAGCGTCTCGTAACTAAAGAGTCGTCTTTTGAAAGCGATGTGTCCAGTCTATGAGCTCGCTCTCCTTTCCATTATGAGAGATGGCATAGAAGCGCTGATTGGTGGTAGGGGAGTCCAATGGACCATACTCGTCGATGAATGGCCCTACTTTGACAAAGTCCAAGGTGTCGAAATTGATCTTGGCTTGTTCCAGGTCGCGACCGGAGTACCAGCAAGTCTTCAATCCGGGATAACACTGCTTGAGCTTGCGGCTGAATTCTCCGACCAATTCTCTTTGGGCATCACCTCCCATAAATGAAACGCAGGTGATGCCGGGATTGTTGTCAATCAGCTTTTTAAGAACATCAAAATCAAGCGGCTCTCCGATGTCCTGGGCCAGATAACTGGAGTGGCATCCGGGGCACTTCACCGGACAATTGCTGATGTTGATGGCAAGAGTCACTTCATCAGGTACTTCCCTGAACACCACCTTCGTATCAACGTATTTCATCTCTACTTGACCTCCTTTGCGTAGTATCTCCTCTTGGCTTCAATATGACGATATTTGTCAAAGTTGTCGACAGGTCTGAGAAATCCGATTACTCTGGTCCACTGGCGCATAGGGGCACCGCACTTGGGACATACGTCCAAGGGCTGTTTCACGATATGGTGGCAGCGCTCGTTGGTGCACTCGCTGTTGGGAACGTTGAATGTGAAATATGATGTGCCCTGAGCTATCGCAAAGTCGATCAACTTGACATACTGGAACTGGCTGAGGTGCTCCTCGAGGTTGCAGTGAAGACCTACGCCTCCGTCAAGAAGCTCTGTGAATTCCGCTCCGTGCAGTCTGAATTTGTCCAGCACTGAAGTGTTGACATCGTCCGCGAGGTAGAAATACGAGTTGTAAAGAACTCTGTCCTCCGGTACCCAATAACCTTCCTCCTTGTCCCAGTTGTAATTCTTGGAACTGAGTCCCTCTGCTGGAACGAACTCCTGATTGAACTGGAAATTCTTCTTACTGTGGAGCTTGTTCTGCTCGCTGATTGTTCCGGTGACCAGTCTGCAGAAATCCCGGTATGGCTTGTTGTAGTTGCAAGTGAGACCTACAAACTCGGCGGCCTCGTTGATGCCGTTCTCTCCAATGGTGCTGAAGAGCTTGTTCATCTTGATGTATCCGGCCTTTGAGGCATTCAGCATACCTGCCTTCTCTGTTTCGTAGAGCAGAGTCTTGTAAGCGATGTGATATTTGTACACGCGGTCAAGGATGACTGTGAGGTACTGCTTGAAGTCGGATGAAAGCTCCTCGAAATGCTT
>DCIC01000057.1:3875-8827 GCA_002315825.1 Bacteroidales bacterium UBA1736
CTACCTGTCTGTACTCCGGTAAGACCGTTGGTGAATGTGAAGACATTGTCCTGAATCTCATTGCGCAGACGGCAGCAACTTGCAAGGCCGTTGGGATTGTCGGAAATGTATGTAAAGAAGGAGTGTCCCTCTGCGTACATCTGTGCAGTGAACTCTTTATACTCCTTGTCGATGATGTCGTTTCCGTTTGAGAGAAGAGCCATCGTCTCGACGGGGAAGGTGAGCATCGTTTTGGTGCGCTCGTTGTTGAACCAGCGCATAAAGTTTTTCTGAAGCGCACTTACTCTTTCCCAGGAAGGTTTAGTGCCGTCGGGGAAGCAGAAATCGTCGAACAGAGCGTGCCAGTAGTTGGAGTCATAGTAGCTGACATTGGTAAAAGGAGACTGGTAACTTCTGTTTCCCGCAGGCTGGTTGATACCATAGACTATCTGCTGGAAATACTGATGTATGGTCTCTCCGATAGTCTTTGGCGGCAGCAGGGAAGCCTGCTCGTCCAGACGGAGATGATAGTCTTCGCCGAAATCCTTGGCGCAGAAATAATCGAATACATTGAAAAACTCACCGAAAGCAACAGCTCCTTTGCACTGTGCGGAAAGAAGGAAGGCGAGGTTGCAGAACTGCCCGCAGAAACTGCTGAGATTCTTTGGGGCGCTTGCTCCCAGACCATCCATCCCGGTTGTGCCCTCCATTACCAATGGGTACAGAGAAACGGCCTCGCAGTAATTCTTTACCGCTGGGGATGATGCCTCATCGTGAACATATATGATGTGGGAATGAAGATCCTTCTCGTACTGCTCTGCCACTTCGGGGTATATTTCCTTGAGCTTCTTCTTCATTCGGTATCTCTGGATCTGCCGGTTTAGAGTCTTGAATACCTCACCGTCCAAGTTGGCCACATTCTTGATGGCTACATTGGCGTTGGCGTCGGTCTCTGAAGATGTGGCGGCATTGTCCGCTGACTGAGAGTACTCGTCCATATAGTCCACTCTCTCCTTTATGAATCTCAAGTCTTTGTGCCTCTCGCGGTACAGGACGTAAGCCTTGGCAACCTTGAAGTACTTCTCGTACATCAATTGGGTCTCAACGATGTCCTGGATTTTCTCGACTTTCAGAGTCATATCGTCATCGAAGACACTGAAAAGGTGCTCCAGACTTTCAATGAACTCTTCAGGAGTCTTTTCATAGCCGCAGGCTATGAACGCAGATTCCACAGCAATTTTGATTTTCTTGAAGTCAAAGGTTAGAATTTCCCCGTTTCTCTTGATTACTTTCATGTGGTTTAGTTTTTTCGTGAAGTTTCCTCGCTAAGGTAAGTCTTATTTTTCCAAACTGCTGAATCAAGTTTTCAACAATCGCATTTTGTTATTAACAGTAGGCGTTCCAGAGGCTTCCAGTGCCATTTCGGGCCTTATCAGGATTATAGGCTCAAGTGGAGTTTGAAATGATGAGGATTATCCTTAATTTTGAAGATAAATTTAGAAGTCAAAACAACTTCTTAGGGAAATATACATCAGGAAACAAATGTCTGAAGAGCTCAATCTGGCCAAAGACTTGGCTGTCATTCTGGTATCCGCGGGATTGATTACTATTGTGGCTAAGGCGTTGAAGCAGCCTCTGGTCCTCGGGTATATTATTGCCGGTCTGTTGATAGGCCCTCATATCTCATTTTTTCCGGGTATTGAGAGTCAGGAGACGGTTACTCAGTGGTCTGACATCGGGATCATCTTCCTTATGTTTGGACTTGGTCTCGAATTCAGTTTCAAGAAACTCCTGAAGGTGGGAGCGAGCGCCATCGTAACTGCCGCCGTAAAGTTTGCCGGAGTCTTTATTCTGGGATTCGTGACTGCTCAGGCGATGTCTTGGAGCTTGATGGAGAGTGTTTTTCTGGGCGGCCTGCTTTCTATGTCATCAACGATGGTGGTCATCAAGTCGTTTGATGATATGGGGCTGAAAAACAAGCCTTTCGCGGGTGCCGTGTTCGGAACACTTGTCGTGGAGGACCTGATTGCCATTCTGCTTATGGTCCTGCTTTCCACAATGGCCATTTCCAAATCATTTGCCGGAGGGGAGCTTGTGGGGAATATCCTAAAGCTATTGTTCTTCCTGGTTCTGTGGTTTTTGGTCGGTATTTTCCTGATTCCCACATTGCTGAAGAAGGCCAAGCGCTTCCTTTCCGATGAGATATTGATGATAGTCAGTCTCGGATTGTGCTTCGGGATGGTGACTATTGCAACGTCGGTGGGCTTCTCATCAGCTCTCGGAGCTTTCGTGATGGGCTCGATTCTTGCCGAGACGACAGAAGGGGAGCATATAGTCCATCTGGTGGAGCCAATAAAGAATCTTTTCGGAGCCGTATTCTTCATATCGGTGGGAATGATGGTCGATCCCGCGGTCATCGCCGAGCATTGGGTGATGATTCTTCTCTTATCTCTGATTGTCATAGTCAGTCATATTATTTTTGTTGCGGCGGGTATGATAATGACCGGGAAGAGTCTGGATGATGCAGTGCACGCAGGATTCAGTCTGGCTCAATTGGGCGAATTCGGCTTTATTCTTGCCGGTGTAGGCTGCACTCTTGGAGTGATGAGGGAATTTATATATCCCGTCATTATCGCTGTGTCCGTAATTACCACGTTCACTACTCCTTATATGATAAAACTGGGGACGCCCTGCAATAATCTGCTTTACTCGCGGATACCGAAAAAATGGCTTGACAAACTGAGCGGCTCGAAAGACGGTGCTCCTGCCAATGCAGTGGAGGACAATGAGTGGAAGAAACTCCTGAAGGCTTATTTTCTCCGGATCGTTTTGTATGGAGTGATTATTGTCGCCATATATATCGGTACAACTCTCAAATTGGGGGTAGTTGTTGAGGCTATAGTCCCGGGGCTTTCCGAGAATGCCGTCAAGATTGTCGAAGTTGTGCTGACTCTGGCTCTTATGTCACCTTTTCTGTATGGACTCGGACAAGGAAAATCAACACTTATGGCGTCTGCTCCTAAGCTCGTCAATCTCAAACGGAGCAACCGCTGGCCTTTGCTGGGATTGTTGGTGCTCAGGGCCTTCATTTCTCCGGCGATAGTGATTGCGGTCATTTCGACTTATTTTCATATGGCGGGATGGGCTGTGATATTGGTGCTGGTTGCTGGTGTTTATTTTTTCTTCCACGCCAGGAATTCAATGCTGAAGTTTGACAGATTTGAGCAGACCTTCCTTTCGAACTATAACGAATTGGAGATTTCTGAACGCAAAAACAGGCCCGTGGCTTCTTCTGTCAATCAGAAGCTTTCTTCATACAATGTGTTTACGGAGCTCGTGACCGTGTCGGCCGATTCGTCCTGGATAGGGTATCAGCTTAAGGAGATTCCCCTGAGGGAGCAGACGGGAGCCAACATTATCAAGCTGACGAGAGGGTCCAATTCGATGATAATACCATCCGGGGAGATTGTCATCTATCCCGGTGACAGTCTTCTGGCCGTGGGAAACAGAGATCAGCTGACAGCTCTCAAGGATATGCTGGCCGGGTCCACATTCTCGGAATCAACCTCTTGCCCCGAGCCTTTCGGAATTGAGTCTGTGGCTCTGGAAGGAAGTTCATTCCTTACCGGCAAGAGTCTGCGAAGTCTGAGCTTGAGAAAGTACAAGTGTATGATAATCTGTGTAATAAGGGGTGCGGAATGTATAACGAACCCGGATCCTGATTTTTGTTTCCGGGAGGGGGACACAGTGTGGGTGGCAGGCGATCTTTCCCTGCTGGGGTGGATTTGATGTATGACAATTAATTAAGATATGAGCGAGTTTATTAATGACAACTTTATGCTTCACTCTGATGCTGCCGCTGAGCTGTATCACCGGAGTGCGCAACCGAAGCCGATTATTGACTATCATTGCCATCTGTCTCCTCAGATGATTGCCGACAACTATCAGTTCAGTGACATTACTGAGCTGTGGCTCGGTGGGGACCATTATAAATGGCGCGCTATGCGCGGAAACGGTGTTCCTGAAAAATATATCACCTCAGATGCATCGGCGTGGGAGAAGTTTGAGAAATGGGCGGAGACAATGCCTTACCTGATGCGCAATCCTCTCTATCACTGGACTCAGTTGGAACTTGCCAGAGTGTTCGGCATATATAAGATTTTGAACCCATCCACGGCGAGGGAAATATTTGAGGAGTGCAATGCAAAACTCTCCTTACCCGAATACAGGGGGCAGGCACTGATCAGGAGGTTTAATGTCGAGACGGTCTGCACCACGGATGATCCTGCTGACGATTTGCGCTTCCACAAGCAGATAGCCGGCTCGCCGTTCGGGGTCAATGTCCTTCCGGCGTGGCGGCCTGACAAGGCAATGGCGATTGACAATCCTGAGGAGTATCGCAAGTATATCGAGAAACTGGGAGCTGCAGCAGGGATGCAGATACTCTCTTATGACGATTTGCTTGAGGCTCTGCAGAAACGTCACAAATTCTTCGAGGAGGCTGGATGTAAGCTGTCGGATCACGGGATGGATACTTTCCACGCAAGTGAATACACTGCCGGTGAGATCGATGCGATTTTCAAAGCTGTGCTGGCCGGCCGCAAACCTTCCGTGGAACAGATTGACAAGTTCCTCAGCGCATTCCTTCACGACAGCGCAGTAATGGATGCCGAGTCTGGATGGGCTCAGCAGTTCCATATTGGACCTCTTCGTAACAATAACAGCCGTATGTTCAACAGCATCGGTCCCGATACCGGATTTGATGCAATCAATGATCTGCCTTGTGCCGTCGCCGGGCATAAGTTCTTTGACGGCCTGGCCAAGGAGGACAAGCTTGCAAAGACTATATTGTATTGCCTCAATCCCAAGGATAATGAGGTCCTGATGGCAATGGCATACACATTCAATGATGGAACAGTTCCCGCAAAGATGCAGTTCGGTTCCGGATGGTGGTTTCTGGACCACGAATCCGG
>DCIC01000057.1:8941-10981 GCA_002315825.1 Bacteroidales bacterium UBA1736
CTTTGTGACATTCTGGGTAATGACCTCGAAAGCGGGCGTCTTCCAAAGAGTGAAATGTCATTCATCCACAAAATGGTTGAGGATATTTCGTACAATAATGCAAAGACTTATTTTAATTTTTAATCAAAGTGAGAAAGTTTTTATTTGTCTGTATTTCGTTTCTTGCAATTGCCTGCTCCTCTCAGAAAAAAGAAGGAGAGGCTCATTCAGACCCGAAATTCTATAAGGATCTGTCCGGATCGAGTGTTGCAGTACTTACCGGATCGACCCATGATCTGGTGGTGACGGACAGTGTGCAGTCACCGACTATGCTGAGATTGAATTCGTCGGCCGATATCCTTTCGGCCGTTGCAAGCGGACTCTCTAAGTATGCAGTTCTTGACAGCGCCTCTCTGATTGGGCAGAATCTTGAACAGAGAGGTATTGAGATAGCCTTTACTTCCAGGGCCGGACGTGCAGATGCAGGATTCTGTTTCAATCTGAATGACAGGGCTTCGGTCGAGTCTATGAATGCGCTGTTGGATTCTATGCGCTCTGACGGTACTTTTGCTGAGATTAAAAAACGCTGGCTTGAAGGCGATTCTTCTGACGAGTCTGTGCCCGAATTGAATATCCCATCGACAGGTGAGCCTATCCGTGTAGGAGTGTTCCATACCTTCCCCTTCTCTTTCCTCAGAGACGGAGAATGGCAGGGACTGGAAGTGGAAATACTCTCCCGTTATGCCCAGAAGCAGGGGCGCCCGATAACATTCACCAATATGGATTTCACATCAATGATTCCGGCATTGGCTGCCGGCAAGATGGATATTTTGGCAGGGCTTATCTCAATTACAGAAGAGAGACAGAAGCAGGTTGCGTTCTCCGATATGTACTATGACTGTAATGCGGTGATTCTCCGCCAGACTTCCGGTAAGACCGTTGAATCATTGTCCCTCTGGCAAAGGATAAAGAGGAGTTTCCACAACAATCTGATTGTTGAGAACAGATGGAAACTGATCGTTGACGCTTTGTGGGTCACTTTCATCATATCCTTGATGTCGATTCTGCTTGGTACCATTGTGGGAGCCCTTATTTGTTGGATGCGTATGAACCGGAATAGGGTTTTGTCTAAAGTGGCCTATGTGTACGTAGAGATTATGAGAGGCCTTCCGATCCTTGTGTTCCTTATGGTCCTTTTCTATGTAATATTTGCACACAGCGCGATTTCGTCGGTTACTGTCGCAATAGTGGCGTTCTCAATGTATTTCGGAGCGTATGCCAGTGAGATGTTCCGTACAGGTATTTCGAGCGTCGATTATGGCCAGACGGAAGCGGGCCTTGCCCTGGGATTCAGCAAGTCCAAGACTTTCATCAATTTTGTTATGCCTCAGGCGGTCAGAGAAATAATCCCTGTATTCAAGGGACAGGCAATCACTTTGATCAAGGACACATCAGTTGTGGGATATATCGCAATCCAGGACCTGACCAAGGTCAGCGACATCATCCGAAGCCGTACATTTGATGCATTCTTCCCGCTGATACTTATTTCCATTATTTATTTCCTCATTGCTTGGCTTGTGGGCAAAGTGCTTGACAGAGTTTCAACGAGGATGAACGAAAGAATCTGACGACTATGGCAATGATTTCAATAAAACACCTCAGGAAGGAATTTGACAATAACGGTACCCCATTGGTGGTATTGAGTGACATCAATTGTGATATTGAGAAAGGGGAGATAATCTCCATAATCGGTCCATCCGGTACGGGAAAGAGTACATTCTTACGTTGTATTAACCGTCTGGGGGATCCCACTTCCGGAGAGATCCTTATCGATGGTCAGGATATTCTGGCTAAGAACGCCGATCTGCCGGCCCTGCGTCGGAAGATGGGAATGGTCTTTCAGAATTTCAATCTTTTCAATCACCTTTCTATTATTGATAATGTGACGGTGGCACCTATGAAACTTCTCGGAATGTCCAAGGAAGATGCTCAAGCACAGGCAATGGAACTCTTGAGAATGGTGGGAATGGCCGAGAAGGCCAATGCGATGCCTTCGGAGCT
>DCIC01000057.1:11079-13713 GCA_002315825.1 Bacteroidales bacterium UBA1736
ACTATGGTGAGTGAGGTGCTTGCGGTGATGAGACAACTCGCCAAGCAGGGAATGACAATGGCCATCGTAACCCACGAGATGAAATTCGCCAGGGATGTCAGCACCCGAATTTTCTTTATGTATGGCGGAATCATATATGAAGACGGCACTCCGGAGCAGATTTTCGAACATCCCCAAAAGCCAGAGACTATCGCCTTTATCAACAGGATCAGGACTCTGTCATTTGATGTCCGCAATAAGGACTTCGACCTCTATGGGATGAATTCTGAGATTGAACAGTTCTGTCAGAAGTATGACCTCGGGGCTGCCATCCTGTCCCGTATCCAACTCATCCTTGAGGAGATGCTCGCAAACATCCTGCCTTATTCCGGAGATATCCATATCAATTTGGAGTACAGCGAAAAGACCTATAATGTAGAGATGACAGTTCTCCAGAAGGATTGCTCCCACTCCATAATGGATGCGGCTGATGACGGGGACAATATCCCTGCAATGATCGTACGCGGCTGCTGCGAATCCCTCGAGGAGATACAGCAGGGGAGTGATAGGCTCATTTCCCTTATGATTAAGAAAAATTAATGATGTTCAACACATAAAAACACTAGTATTATGGCAAAATTTGTATGTACAGTATGTGGCTATGTCCACGAAGGAGATTCGGCACCGGAAAAGTGCCCGCAGTGCAAGGTTCCCGCTTCCAAATTCAAGAAAGTCGAGGAGTCAGACAAAATCGAGTTTGTTCAGGAGCACGTCATCGGTGTGGCCAAGGGCTGTGATGAAGAGATGATAAAGGATCTCAACGCTCATTTCAATGGAGAATGCACGGAGGTAGGAATGTATCTGGCTATGAGCCGTCAGGCTGACCGTGAGGGCTATCCAGAAGTGGCTGAGGCATTTAAGCGCTATGCTTGGGAAGAGGCTGAGCACGCAGCAAAGTTTGCTGAGCTCCTCGGCGATGTTGTATGGGATACAAAGACCAATCTTGAGAAGAGGATGATGGCTGAAGCAGGTGCCTGTGAGGATAAGTTCCGTATTGCAAAGAATGCAAAGGCTCAGAATCTTGACGCCATTCACGATACGGTTCACGAAATGGCCAAGGATGAGGCTCGTCACGGCAAGGGCTTTGAGGGCTTGTACAACAGGTATTTCAAAAAATAGTATATTTGCACGTTGTACTGTAAATTAAACCCATTATGACAGCTGAACTTGCTCAGATAATAGATCAGATAGACGTTACCCTGAATGTGGGGGGGATGAACGTTATCAATATCGTACTTGCCTTCATTATGTATGGTGTAGCCATCGGAATGAGACCGGCGATATTTGTCGAAGTGTTCCAGAAACCAAAGCCGCTGATTCTTGGCCTTTGCTGCCAATTGATTCTGCTGCCGCTCCTCACTTTTATTCTGGCTGTCTTGATGGGTAATTGGATTTCTCCCATGATGGGACTCGGAATGATTCTGGTGGCATCCTGCCCCGGAGGCAATATTTCCAACTTTATGAGTTCCATCTCGGGAGCAAATATACATCTCTCTGTAAGTCTTACCGCAATAACCACGGCACTGGCTATTGTGACTACGCCATTCAATTTCTGGCTTTGGGGCAATCTGTATCTCAATACGGCGCACGTGGCCGGGACAGTCCCTCATCTGGTAATTCCCATTATGGATGTTTTCAAGACCATATTTGTCCTTCTGGGTATTCCTATGGTCCTCGGTCTGCTTACAGCACGGTATCTTCCGAAGCTTGCCAATGCTCTGAAAAAGCCCCTTTCCCTGATTTCGATAGTGTTCTTTTTGGGACTTGTGGTAGCTTCGTTCCTTGGCAATATGGATGCTTTCCTTAAGTGTATCAAGTACATCTTTGTGATTGTGCTTATCCATAATTTCCTTGCTCTTTCCACCGGTTTCGGGGTAGGCTCTTTGTTTAAAGTATCCGCTCCCGACAGGAGAGCGCTTTGCATAGAGACTGGAATACAGAATTCGGGTCTGGGTCTGGTTCTTATGCTCGGCACTACTATTTTTGCCGATTTCCCTCCTCACGGTGGAATGCTTGTGATTACCGCCTGGTGGGGAGTATGGCATATTGTTTCCGGATTGATGGTCAGTCTTGCATTTATCCTCACTGACAAAAACAAATCAAAAACCAAATAATCACTATGGAAGCTAAACTGATCGATATCAACGATTTCGTCGTGTCCGGCGAAGGGGTGTGCGGTAATTGCTACGATTGCAAATCCGACCCTTCCATTGTTGCCAAACTCTATCATAACACTTATCCGGTTGAGTCTATTTATCAGGAATTGGAATATGCACACAAGGTGTATGAACTCGGAATCCCTTCACCTGAGCCCGGCGAACTTGTGACCGATGGGAAGAGACTTGGTCTGATGTTTAAGAAAATTGCAAACAAACGCTCATATTCCACAGCTGTTGCGCAGGAGCCCGATCGGTGTGAAGAATTTGCAAGAGAATTTGCACGAATCAACAAAGACCTTCATAAAATCACCTTCCCTGAGGGAACTTTCCCTGATGCAAAGCAATTGTTCAGAGATACAGTGATCAAACAACAGGCTTATACTGATGAGCAGAAAATTCCTGTCCTGAAATTTGTCGACAGCATCCCTGATGTCAC
>DCIC01000057.1:13791-21038 GCA_002315825.1 Bacteroidales bacterium UBA1736
GCTCCGATTACCGACAAGCACGATGTTATGTTTATCGACGTGGGCTATTTCAGCCAGGGATATCCCTTAATCGACCTGAGTATCAATGGAGTGATATGCAAATATGTGGATGCGGGCATACGCCGGGAGCACTATCATCTGGAGAAGGAGAAGACAGAGGAATTCTGGCACTATTTCCTGGATGAGTATTTCTTCGGTCCCGAGAGACTGGCGGACAAGTATTGCGGTCCTGGTGCGACAATGGCTCAAGTGGAAGAGCTTATGGAGAAATATATTGCTTTGAGACTTTTCCTTGTAAGTTATATTTGCGGAGCTTTGTTGCCGGAATATGACAAGGTGATCCGCGAAGCGTTCGGCTTCTGATTCCTATTTGGAATTGGCGGCAAACTCTTCTTTTGCCTTTTCAAGCAGTCTCATAAACTCAGGGTCGGCGCAAAGACGGGCGAAAGTTATGCTGCCTGCATAGCGGCCTGCTTCAATATCGCTCTGGTAGTGGAATCCAAGGATGACGCGGCTTTGTCCCAATTCATATGCTACCTTCATAATGCCTTCTGTGTGAGCTGGATCGATGGACGTAAGAATAAGGCCGGCAAGCCATGAGATGTGTGTGTGGCCTGATGGGTAGCTTGTGAAATCAGTGGGATTTTCTGATGTGGGCAGACCGGTAGGCTCCTTGAACAACTGGTAAGGACGTACTCTCTTGAAATATTTTTTTGCACTGTCACCGGCTTGCATCTCTGTCATATGCGCCCTTGACAGCAATTCGAACAGTATGGGGTACTCCTCTTGTGTCAATTCTCTGTGCATAGGCTCGGCAAATCTCTTGAAGAAATACGATGCACCTACCCCCGCATCCTTTACGGCCAGTTCGCCACGCTCTGTGTCTCTTATTGATTTGCCCCAAAGATACTGGCACCAATCGTCATAATACCTCGAACTGTTCAGCTCCGGAGGAGCGGGCAGTACATTCTCGAGGTGCGGGGCCTCTTCTTTTGTGTAGAATGGAGCGTAACTCTTCTTGTTGGTCTGGGCTGAAAGGCAGATTGCGGCTGATAGAGCGACAATCAGAAGTATTTGTTTCTTCATTATTGTGATGTGGTTTTTGATATACAAAATTACAATCCTTACTTCACTTGCACAATAGTCTTGGGGAAACATCTATATTTTGTTAATTTTGAATCCAATTATCCATTCGCCCGCCATTGACAAATTTTGGAAAATCCGTTTTTGGGCCTGTCAGGCTATTGCTGGTCAGCATCCTTTTATTGCTGACACATCTTTTGGCATTAGCTGATGAACCTTCCCAAAAGAGCGAAGAAAAGAAAGCCGGGGAATGGTCGGGGGAGTTTATTCTGAAAGGGGGCACCAATTTTGAGATGACCAAACTGAACAAGAGGTCACACCATATTGGCGATGTCAATGGCGATTTGATCTATAGCAGACAGAAATGGTCTCTGGAACTGACCACCACCGCTTCCTACGAGTATCTTTTCAAAGCGGTGCGGGGCAAGGACACGACCATTGGAGGCAAGGATACCACCAGTGTTCTCGATGCGTCGGCCAATGAGTATAAGAATCTTCTCGTTAATGCAGGTGCCATTTTCACGTGGAAACCGGACTGGCGGAATACATTCACGTTCAGATATGGATATGGTCTGGACAAGAGCAAGCCCGTAAAGGCTACACTTTCTGACGGAACATATATTGAGAGGATTGCAAAGGCTTTTTATACATTCAAGGATTCTGATGACGATATACAGGCCCATACTGCTTCACTTTCATATGAGCATTTGTTCAGAAAGGGAGGAAGAAGTCTGAATGTGGAATTCCGCTACAATAATTCATTTGCGGATCATTTTTCCCAGTGGACTGAAGGACTCGCGCAGCAGTCAGGGAACACTGTTTCGAGTGTTGATACTTCTGTGACTAAAAGATATAGGGATACACCTTCTCAGGAAATTCGAAATATTGACGCGGGGGTCAAATACACGGCCAGCTCCATAGGTGGCATACAAGGCTTCAATCTTGATGGGTCTCTATGGCTGCACTCACGTTTTCTGAGAGACCGCCGCAGCTCGGCGACATATGTAAACGGGGAATGGAGGGACAGTACTGAAGTCAGAGAGAATTTTCTTTATCGCACATCCATTCTCACTCCTACACTCCACGGTACGTACAGGTATCTGGATTATAAGATTGAGTTTTCGTATTCTCCTGAACCGTATCTTCAGAGACTCGACAGCGACACTCATACCGGAGATGTGACAAAAGGTCAGGTGGCTCATCTATTCAGTGTGACACAGTCATACGAGCCCCGGAAGGGACATATATTCACTCTGGACTGCAGCAGGGACGAATCCAGGCCGGATTATCTGGAGATTTGCTGGTTTCCAAGACGTGGCCTACAGTACGCCAATGAGATATATGTCGGAAATCGGGAACTGAACAATATGGTTACCGCCAATGTCCGTGGAGGGTATGAATTTTCGTTCGCAAGATTCAAGGCATCATTCGCTCTCGCACACGACTATCAGCACCATAAGATTGAGCAGACATTTTCTACGCAGATGATAGACGATCGCGAGTATAGGATTTATACTTGGGTAAACGGGGGTAAAAGCCACGAGACCAATGGGACCTTGCTTCTTTCCTGGAATGCGGAGCATCTGAAAGCAGCTGTCAAAGGAAGATATAACATTTATAAGGGTACTTCAATGTCCGGCTCAGTAACGGAATCCGATGACTGGAGAGTGGAGGCTTCCGCCAAGTATTCGCTCAAGTCCTGGGAGTTTGCCGCAGATATGATGTATAATAGCGATATGGTGCGCACATATAGTACAGTAAAGAGCCTTGCCGAATGTAATGCACATATTTCCAGAACTTTCGGACGACTCGTCATTAGTCTGGACGCGACAAACCTTCTGGACAGACCCATCGAGACCTTGACTGTCTCCGAGGATGAAACCCAAATGAGGTCTGAGACTATCACGAACAACAAGAGGCTATTTGTTCTGGGGCTTCGTTACTCATTCTGAAAACAATAACAATTAATCAATAGTAGAAATGGAAATTATCATCGGCTTACTTATTATCGCTGTCGGGTCTTTCTGCCAGTCCAGCAGCTACGTCCCGATCAACAAAATCAAGAAATGGAGCTGGGAGAGTTACTGGCTTGTACAGGGCGTTTTTGCCTGGCTGCTTTTCCCTCTTCTCGGGGCTCTTCTTGCTGTTCCTGATGGGCATTGTCTTTTTGAAGTGTATGCCCTCTTCCCGAAGGAAACAATGCTTACAATCTTCTTTGGTATGCTCTGGGGCGTCGGTGGCTTGACATTCGGACTGAGTATGAGGTATCTTGGCGTAGCACTGGGGCAGAGCATCGCTCTTGGCACTTGCGCGGGCCTTGGCACTCTTCTTACTCCTATCTTCACCGGGAATAGCTCGGATCTGACCTTGGCGGTGATTGTGGGGGTCTGTGTGACATTGATAGGTATTGCCATTATCGGCATTGCAGGAGCAATGAAATCCTCCGCTCTTCCTGAAGAGGAAAAGAAGAAAGCGGTCAAGGATTTCAATTTTACCAAGGGCTTGATTGTAGCATTGCTTGCGGGATTTATGAGCGCCTGCTTCTCCATTGGTCTTGGCTACGGTTCCAATCTTGTCTGGGATGAGACTGCGGATATTTTCAAAACACTTCCTGCGACACTGCTTGTCACCTTCGGAGGATTTATTACCAATCTCATCTACTGTCTTTACCAGAACTGCAAGAATAAATCCTTCTCTGATTACAGAAACGGTGCATTGTGGAAGAGCAATATTCTTTTCTGCGCTCTTGCTGGTCTGCTATGGTACAGCCAGTTCTTCGGCTTGAGTCTTGGAAAGGGCTTCCTTGCCGGTTCTGCCACCCTGATAGCTTTCAGCTGGTGCATACTTCAGTCACTCAATGTCGTTTTCTCCAATGTCTGGGGCATTATCCTCAAAGAATGGAAGGGATGTTCCCGCAAGGTAATAGTTGTCCTTGTGGTCGGTCTGGCGGTGCTTATTGTGAGCTCCTTCCTGCCTGAACTTATCTGATCAGACAATAGGATTGATTCTGAGAGAAAGGATACGGCGGATACTTTCGTCTATCCTTTCTTCTTTTATCTTTCCTGACTTGACAGCCTCATATACCGCGTCGAAAGCTTCTCTATAGTCCAGAGGACCGAGAACTATGTCAACGCCGGCATTGATGGCGGCAATTGTCGCTTCTGCGGAAGAATAGTATTTGGAAACGGCGCCCATCTCCATCATATCTGTGATGATTACATCTTTGTATCCGAGTTCTTCCCTGAGCTTGCCGCGAAGAATCGTGGATGACAGTGTTGCGGGGGAGTTACTGCCGTCAATCTGGGGAAGAGTGATGTGCGCGGTCATTATCATCCTTGCCCCGGCTGCGATGCCCGCTTTGAATGGCACTATTTCGCAGGAAAGCAAATCATCCCAGGATTTGCAGCTTTCTGCATAACCCAAGTGTGAATCTGTCCTTGTGTCTCCGTGGCCGGGAAAATGCTTCAGGCAGGCTGTAATGCCCTGAGACTCGAGTCCCTTGATGTATGAACACACCATCTGCGCGACCGTCTGTGGGTCGTTGCTGAAGGACCGTGTGCCAATGACCGGATTGTCCGGGTTGCTATTGACATCCGAAACGGGGGCGAAATCGATATCGAATCCGTATTTCTTCAGATAGGAGCCTATGTAGCTGGCATATTGAAAGACACCCTCCGCTCCTTTGGATTGGCAGAGGGCCTCCATACTTTCAGCGTTGGTAAGTCCAAACTCCGGGTTCCGGGCGAGTCTTGCCACCCTCCCTCCTTCCTCATCGATGCAGAGCAGGGGAGAGCCGCTCAGATTCTTGATTTTGGTGCTGAAACTTAGCAATTGGGATTTATTGAGGCAATTGTGCGCAAATAGTAGGATCCCTCCCGCAGGGTATTGTCTGTAGGCATCTGCGATTTCCGGGGTTATATCTGTGACGCTGTGATCGGAAGGGTGCAATATCATTTCCGGAGTGACTCCGGGGATGAGATCTTCGGGGCGGATGATAAACATTCGTCCTATCTTTTCGCGCAATGTCATATATTTTCTGTCTTGAAAGGGGGATAAGTGATGTTGCCGAGAATGACAGGTCTTGATGCTCCTGTCGCCCCGGGCACGTTTGAGGGCCTTCGATTCAGGGTCTCATACCCGAGTACGGCAAACGCCACAGCTTCTTTTGCGTCGCTGCTATACCCTATGTCCTCCTGACTGCGTATTTGGATTTCCGGGAGTTCCTCAATTAAATAACTCATAAGAGTGCTGTTGTGGACACCTCCTCCTGAGACTATAAGGCTTTGTATGCAGGTGCGGGTGAGAATGTGTCTGCGGAATGCCTCCCCGATGCACAGAGCTGTGAAACGGGTGACTGTCGCGACTATATCTTCCGAAGGGATTCTGCCCTTCCACTTTTCCAACAATGAACTCGTAAATGCTGCCCCGAATGCTTCCCGCCCCGTGGTTTTCGGGATTCCGAGGGAAATGTAGCCGTGTTGAGACAACTCGCTCAGCAGTTCGGCGGATATCTTGCCTGAGGCAGCTGTCCGGCCGTTGTTGTCATATTTTTGGCCGTACAGAGCCTTCATCACTTCATCAATGACCATATTGCCGGGGCCGGTGTCGAATGCATAGATATCTTCAAGACCGCAGTCTGCAGGCAGGATGGTGATATTGGCAATACCTCCGATGTTGAGAAGAGCAATGCTTTCGGTCTTTGACCCGTACAGGATGTATTCGCTATAAGGTACGAGGGGAGCGCCATTTCCTCCGGCGGCCATATCCATTGTCCTGAATCCGGATATGACCGTCACTCCTGTGTTGTACGCAATGACGGCAGGCTCTCCGATTTGAAGAGTGCTCCGGCGCTCTGTTTGAGATGGTCTGGGAATATGCCAGATGGTCTGGCCGTGGGATGCTATGTATCCGAGACTCTCTATGGGGACGCCATTGTCCTGACATACCTGCCGGGCTGCTTGGGCAAACAATTCTCCCAACTTGAAATTGAGACTGCAAATCAGATCGACACTTCCTTGTGTGGAATCCAGGACTCGGATTATTTCATCCTTTATCTCTTCGGGCATTGTCGTGGTCTGAAAGCCCAAGAGCTTGACCTTTGTGGATTTTTCGCTTCCGGATATGTCCACGAGGGCGGCATCTACGCCGTCCAGAGAAGTTCCCGACATTAAGCCTACCGCAAGCATACGGATGGGCTATTTGAGACAGAAGTCAAGAGCCTTGCGGATGGCGTCTCTGTCAAGGTTCTGTCCGATGAAAACCAGTTTCTGCATTCTGTCTCCATACTCCGGATCCCAGTCTCTTGCGAGCGAGGGATCTTCGATCATACGGTCACGCAGCTCTTCTTCGGGCATTGTGGCGAACCACTGGCCTATGTTCTTCAGGGAAATCTGGGTGCCGGCCTGTTCGAATAGATAGCACAGGTCATCGTGATCGTCGAAATAGCAAATCCCCTTTGTGCGTATGATGCCGGCGGGCCAATGCTTTGCCACGAAATTGTCGAATTTGTTTATGTCGAAGGGCTGTCGGTTGTAATATACATAGGTTCCGATACCATATTCTTCTGTCTCACCTTCCCCGTGATGGTGGTGATGGTGGTGCTCCTCGTGATGGTGCTCCTCATCATCTTCGTCATCGTCATCATCATCCGGATTGGCGCCTTCCAACTCGCTTATCCAGGCAGCAGAAGCGGCGACGGAGTCATAATCGAACCTATAGGTGTTGAGCAGGCTGTCCAGATCAGTGTCCGCCCAGTCGCATTCGATGATTTCTGCCTTGGGCTGGAGAGTGTGCATTATCTGATGTATCTTGCCGAGCTCTTCGGGCGAGATCTCCGATGCTTTGTTAAGGAGGATGATGTTGCAGAATTCTACTTGCTGGATTACCAGATTCTCGATATCCTCTTCTGCGATATTGCCTCTGAAGAGGTCTTTTGCACAGCTGAACTCATCCCTCATTCTCAGAGCGTCAACCACCGTTACTATGCAGTCTAGGCGGGGGATGCCATCCTTGATGTATTTTTCTTCCATCATAGGGATAGAACAGATGGTGCGGGCTATGGGCTCGGGCTCGCATATTCCGCTGGCCTCAATAACGATATAGTCGAATTTGTCCATTCGGACAATATCGCTCAGCTGCTCGACGAGGTCCATTTTGAGGGTACA
>DCIC01000057.1:21111-21929 GCA_002315825.1 Bacteroidales bacterium UBA1736
TCTTTTTCTATCAGTGATGCATCAATGTTTACCTCGCCTATATCGTTTACGATGACGGCGAATTTGATGCCTTTCTTGTTGGACAATATCTTGTTGACCAATGTGGTCTTTCCGCTTCCGAGATAGCCCGTCAGAAGCAGGACGGGAACTTCTTTTTTCAACATAGACCGCTAATTTAGCAAATTGTCAGTTTATTTCCACAGGAAACGAAGATAACTTTGTCGTGGTTTGCGCTGATTTTCAGGAGGAAGTACCATATAATCACCGAAAGTGACCTTGAGGATGCTGTCGAAGTTCTTCCATCCGAGAAACATTTTTCCTTCAAACTCATAGTCAGTGAATTCTAGAATATCCGCGGCATCAAAATATTCAGGCTTGTCTTCTGTGCAGCCCAATTGTGATACGTGGCTGGAATCCTGGCGGGAGCTCAGCCTGATCAACTCGTTACGGGCTTGAGCGGCCTCGGCGGGAGATACCTTCATCTTGCGTGGATGTGTCAGTTGGGTCAGATGGTTGAGAACCCGTTTATTGAGTTTGAAATGGTCCTCATTCTTTGCGTGTATGCGCCTGAGCAAGGTGCTTTCGCTCTGCAATATCTGCAAGGCGGTAAACAGATTCAAGAATTCTTCCTTGTTGTCGGATACTCTGTCGATAGGGAAGATGTCAATCCAGAGCCCTCCTTCGAATGAATCTCCGTGCCAGGGGATAGAGGACTTGGATATTGTCCTCTTGGTGTCCACGACTCTTCCAAAAGAGATGTAGCAGTCGTGAATGACGCTGCTGTCAATGAATCGGAAATTGTCTGACTTGTAGAGGGA
>DCIC01000057.1:22101-23145 GCA_002315825.1 Bacteroidales bacterium UBA1736
CTGCTGAATTTCTTTCAGTGTCAATGCTTTCATTTTGCCGGCCTAATAATTATTCGGAGCTTTCCTGAAGAGCTGTGGAAGCTTTGACGGTGACGGTGGATTCGTAACATTTGAACAATTCATCGATCCTCTCCTTGTCCGCTCTTTTCCGGAAAAGGCTGAAGAGCGGGATGAGAACAAGCCCCAGGATCATTGCCAGCACTCCTGCATTGATAGGTGAGGTGAAGAAAGGCGAGATGAATGTCCGGCCGGTAAACGTGCAGAACATACACATACACATTATGCATACTCCGGAAATGAAGCAGATCCAGACTGATGCGGTGGAAGTCCTCTTCCAGTACAGACCATATAGGAAAGGTGCGAGGAATGCGCCGGCGAGTGCTCCCCAGGAGATGCCCATAAGCTGTGCTATGAATGTTACAGAGCTCTTGGCCTGAACAATGGCTATTATTGATGATATTGCTATGAAGAAGATGACCAGAAGCCTGATGCAAGCTAGCTGCTTCTTCTCGCTTTTCATCCCGGTAGCCGGGGCAATGATGTCCAATGTCAGAGTCGAGCCGGAAGTCAGCACAAGTGAGGATAAAGTGGACATCGATGCGGAGAGCACAAGAATCATTACGATGCCTATCATCAGGTCGGGTAGGGATGAAAGCATTGAAGGGACAATGCTGTCATATACCGGTATTCCCGACGGACCGTATTCGATGACGTTGGCGTAGAGCCTTCCGAATCCTCCGAGGAAATAGCATCCTCCTGCGACAACAAGTGCGAACAGGGTGGAGATGATTGTTCCTTTTCGAATGGCGGCTTCGTCGCGGATTGCATAGAATTTTCCGACCATCTGGGGGAGTCCCCAAGTGCCGAGCGAGGTGAGCAGGATGACTCCAAGGAGCGACAGGGGTTGGGGTCCCAGGAATGAGACGAAGGCTCCATTCAGACCTGGGGCGGATTCGGATGGAATCAATGAGAGATTTTGGATGGCTTCATTGAATCCTCCGTTGCCTTTCAGCACTGATGCGATGACCGCGCATATTCCGATGA
>DCIC01000135.1 GCA_002315825.1 Bacteroidales bacterium UBA1736
CGGTTGTAAAAGAGCTTGGTTATAAGAACTCTGTGTGGTAAATAATTCCGTTGTGGACATTCATGATAATAAACAGTAAAAAAATGTGCTGAAATTAGATTCATTTCCAGCACAAATTAGAAGGGTATAACAATGATTAAGATTAGTTCTGCATTACGAAAGTTGATCCGACCTCAATATTTATGTTTCCAGTCAGGGTACAAAATGAAGATCCTGTAAAGCTAAGTTTAGCACCAGAATTAACAGTTATATCCGACGCGTTTATTTCTGATCCGATTAATGAAACCCATTCATCTGAGACTGTCTTGCTGCTATAATCGATAATTAATGGTCCTACCGCATTCTGAATAGCTTTTTTAGAATTTAGTAATCCATATCCCACTTCCTGATTCCATGATCCATATGTTTTATTCGTGTCGAAGGAGTAATTGGATAGCTTTGTTGTGCTGTTTAATATGGATGAAGATACTTGTTGCTGAGTGAGATCCGGTGCTTCCGAAATTAGTAGAGCTGCCACAGCAGCGACATGTGGACAGGCAGAAGATGTTCCATTAAATTCTAAAAAATAATCGTTTGAACTATATCCATTGTAACCAATTAAGTCTGTCGTAGGAATTTTTACTCCAGGAGCGACTATGTCAAGCGCAGAGCCATAGTTGCTTCCCCAATGGGTTTCTCCATCTACTGTGAATGGGCTTTTTCTTTGTCCGTCTGGACTCATTGCCCCAACAGCAATTATGTCTGATATGGATGATGCCGGATAAGACACATAACTTGAATTGTTATTTCCAGAGGCAAATACAACAACACAGCCTTTACCCTGTCTTCCGTTTGTAAGGGCATTCATAATAGCCTCTTCTAAAATCTGAGATTGAGGTACACCGCCCCAAGAATTGCTGATAACAGAAGCTCCATGCATCCATGCCACATTAAATCCATTGGATAATTCTTGTGATAAGTTAGGTCTAGACACCAAAGAATGACTAATAGACATAACCTTACTGTATGGAGCGACCAGCTATACCAATCCCATTGTGAGTCGTAGCACTAATGATTCCGGCGCAAGCTGTACCATGACTTCCTCTTACGACACTAGGCGAAGAACCGTTTATTGTATCATAGGAGTAATTATCTACGTTTAAATCTGGATGAGATAATTCAATCCCTTGGTCTATAACGGCAATAACTATATCCGGATTACCCAATGAAATGTCGTTTGCCAAAGAATATTTTATATCAACCCCAGCATATGAATTACCATATTGTCCACTATTGTATAAATTCCATTGATGGCTAAAATAAGTATCATTAGGAATACTGTTAACTAATGGATTTGAAATCAAGTCTGGCTGAGCGGAGTCAAACTCCTTAGATTCATATAATAGATTTGCCATATATGCAACTATATTCAAATTGCAAAATATTTAACAAAATACTTGAATAGTCAAAGATAATCCCTTTTATTTATATCTAAAGGTCTATATGTTAACAATCCAACTGGAATTGTAATGAAGAAAGGTGTACGCAAACTTTAAAAGCTGCTTGTAGGATTATCAATCGTGGTGCTGATTGTTTCCAGAATGAACTCACTCAGTGTTTGAAACTCAGCGAAATTGGGCAAATCATTGTCTTTTTCGCTGGATTTCTAAGTGAGTTTTTTATATCTTTGCCGTAAATAATATACACTGAGTTTATGGCATATCCGACAATTATTGGAAGAGAAGCGGAGATTGAGACATTAGACCGCATTTACAAATCTCGCAAATCAGAATTCGTGGCGATATACGGTAGGAGACGTATAGGTAAATCATATCTGGTTAACGAATTCTTCAAGAATAAGATTATCTTCTCTGCGGTTGGTACATACGTAAAAGATGGCGACAAAGAATATGAGTCTTATCGTAAACTCCAGCTATCCCATTTTTATGACTCTCTAATTATTGCTGGATTAGATTCATGCAATCCGGCACCTACCAGCTGGAGGGAAGCCTTCCTCTTGTTGAGAAAGCTCCTGGCAGGCAAGAGAAACAGGAGGAAGGTCATCTTCATTGATGAATTACCATGGCTTGCCGGTCCTCAGTCAGAAGAAAT
Organism: Bacteroidales bacterium UBA1736; assembly: GCA_002315825.1. Taxonomy (GTDB): domain Bacteria; phylum Bacteroidota; class Bacteroidia; order Bacteroidales; family UBA932; genus Cryptobacteroides. The sequence continues at coordinate 2,092 of DCIC01000135.1, forward strand.
GATTTCAGAACTTGGCTATTTTTGGAATTCCTGGGCAGACAGCCAGAGAAATATAGTTTTGATTGTGTGCGGGTCAGCAACGAGCTGGATGCTGGACAATGTGATCAGAGACTATGGCGGACTGCATGGACGCTTGACAGAGAAAATAAAACTTCTTCCCTTCACTCTCGCTGAATGCGCCTTGTTCTATAAGCGCGAGGGCTTCCATATGTCGCAATATGAGATTGCCATAGGCTATATGGCGTTAGGCGGTATTCCATTTTACATGAGCAAGCTTCGCAATGACCTGAGCCTGACGGATAACATCGATCGACTGTTTTTTGCCAACGAGAATATTCACGAGGAGTTCAAGGATGTGTATGCCGGCTTGTACTCGAGTAAGGAAAAATATGTGGAAATCGTTAGAGTCTTGGGGACAAAGTTCTATGGCATGACTCAATCTGAGATCTTAGGCGCCACGAAAATGGAGAGCGGCGGTACATTCTCGAAGCTACTTGACAATCTCCATGAATCAGGAGTGATCCGTAAATATCCGAGATATGGTAAAGAGCGGGTGGAGAATGTCTACCAGCTGACAGATTTCTTTTCTTTGTTCTATCTTAGATTTGTCGAAGGTGTTCAATGCAAAAGCGGGATGTGGCATACAATCAATCGAACCGGTAAATTCTATTCCTGGGCAGGGGAAACATTCGAGCTGCTTTGTGTATCCCATCTTTCCCAGATACAGCATGCTTTGCATATATACACAGTTGACAGCAATTATTGTTGGAATGGAAAAACAGAAGAAGGAACGGGTGCGCAGATCGACATGATCCTGGAGTGCGATGCTGCTCGGACCGACTACCTGTGTGAGATGAAATTTTCCGAAAGTGAATATACCATAACAGGCGATTATAATATGAATCTCCGAAAAAAGCTTGAGGCATTTTCAAATAGCAGTCATCATAACAGGACCCATTCAATACAGATTGCGGTCATCTCCTCTTTCGGAATTGCAAAAGGCATACATAACGACGTTGTCAATCACTCTGTCACGCTGAATGAACTCTTTAACAAAAGCGGATCTTAACGTCATATGATTTCCTATGATGAACTGCTAGCAGAAAACGCTCGACTTCTTCAGATAATAAGGGCGTTGAAGGAAGAGAATGCTCGATTGCGTGCGTCTTCTTCACCTCAGGATGCCAGTGCTAGTATTAAGCCGGTTCAAGCCGTTGCCGAACAGACGAAAAGCCGAGAGGGTATTATTTCAGAACGAATTGCTCTTTATCGGTCGCTGTTCCGTGGACGTGAAGACGTCTATGCGCGCAGATGGCATAGCGAAAAGACTGGCAATTCCGGATACAAGCCCGTGTGCGACTTTGAAAACAGCAGGGGATTCTGTACAAAGTTTGATTTCGGTATGGCCAATTGTCATAATTGTGCCGATAGAAAATACCGAATACTCAGTGATGAAACTATCTACCGTCATCTTGACAAGAAAGCCTCTGAGTCTGACGTGTTGGGTGTGTATCCAATTCTTGAGGATAATACTGTATTCTTCCTCTGTGCGGATTTTGATGACAAGACATGTCAGCATGGATTCATGAGTGACGTGCTTTCGTATGTCAATGTCTGTGATGAGTGGAACATTCCATCCTACATAGAGCGTTCACGCTCAGGAAACGGAGCTCATGTATGGGTATTCTTCTCTGAGGCCGTTCCTGCAGGAAAGGCAAGACGTCTGGGTTTTGCTATTCTGAAGGAGGCGACAAACCGGGATGGTCGCATAGAACTGAACTCGTACGACAGATTCTTTCCCAATCAAGATACACTTCCCAAGGGGGGCTTAGGCAATCTTGTGGCGTTGCCTCTGCAGGGAAAGGCACGTCAGAATGGGAACAGTGTCTTTGTGGGTCGCGAATTCAAAGTGATCGAGGATCAGTGGGCGTATCTTGGTAATATCAGAAGGATTGACAATAGCTCAATTGATGCGGTCCTGTCCTCACACTCATATTCCTTGGAACTGTCAACAATCTCGGATGACAAGCCTTGGGAGATGCCTAAGCCGAAATCAATATCTTTCGAGGACTTCGAACATGCCGTAGAGTTGGTAAAGGCCAACAGGCTTTATATACCTATATCCGGCATTTCGGCCAAGGCACTTAATCATATCAAGAGGGTGGCTGCATTCCATAATCCCAGATACTATGAACTTCTGAACTCCAGGTTGCCCGTCTATCAGACTCCGTCAATCATTTCAAAATCGCAGATGACCGAGAAGTATCTGTCAGTCCCGAGAGGCTGCGAGGATGAAATCATTGAACTTCTTCAGGGGAATCTTGTTCCATGGAAGATTTTGGACAGGACAAATCATGGCAATCACATCAATGTGACTTTCAACGGCGTGCTTAGACCAGAGCAGGACGCTGCTGTCAAGGCCATGATCCAGCATGACAACGGTATATTGCATGCGACTACGGCATTCGGGAAGACTGTCGCCGCAGCAGCGCTGATTGCTTCCCGCGGAGTCAACACTCTTGTGATTGTACCGACCAGGGCTTTGCTGAACCAATGGAAGGCGCAGATGGAAAAGTTCCTTGTCTTCAATAACGATATGCAAGAGGGGAAGACTAAGAGAGGAAAACCAAGGAAGGGATTCTCACCGGTCGGTCTCATCGGCGGAGCAAAAGACACAAGGCATGGTGTGATTGATGTTGCAGTCCTTCAGTCTTGCATATCGGACAACGAGGTAAAATCATTTGTCCGGGACTATGGGATGGTCATCGTGGACGAATGTCATCATATCCCTGCGGTGAACTTTGAACGAGTGCTTGACTATACAGATGCAAGGTATATTTATGGTCTTACGGCGACTCCACATAGAGAGGATAAGCTTGACCCTATCATGTACATGCTATGTGGCAAAATCAGGTTTCGGTCCGATGCAAAGGCCCAAATGGCTAGGCAGTCCTTCGGAAGAGTGCTCGTGCCTCGTTTTACGGCATTCCGTGCTGTTTCGGAAAAGACGAACGCAAGTATGTACAATGCCGAGCTCGCCAATGATAGGGCAAGGAACGACATGATTGTCGCAGACGTAATTGCAGCGCTTAAGGATGGACGTTCTCCGCTTATTCTCACAAAGCTGCGCGGGCATATCGATAAGCTGAAGGATATGCTTGAACCTCACTGCTCAAACATTATATGTCTGACCGGAACGGCTCCTGCAAAGGAGAAACGCTTGGCAATGGAGAGACTGGAAATCATCGGTCCTAATGAGCCTTTGGTTGTTATCGCGACAGGCAGATATGTCGGTGAAGGATTCGACTGTCCTAGGCTCGATACTCTATTTATTGCGCTACCTGTCTCATATTCAAACATCGTACAGCAATATACGGGTAGACTCCATCGTGATTATGATGGGAAAGAGGAGGTCAGGGTCTATGACTATATTGATGTTCATGTCCCAGTACTTGCCAGGATGTATAGTCGTAGGCTCAAAAGCTACGCTCCCATCGGTTATACTCAGCAGACAACGGAAGCGCTAGAGCCGAATCCTCAGGATATCATCTTTGATTGTAATACATTTCTTCCAGTACTTTTGCAGGATATTTCAGCTGCCAGAAGTACAGTTATCGTCTCATGCAAGAGTCTCAAGTATGCAAAGAAGGCAATATGTGAAACTCTGGCAACGGCCTCTGCTAGAGGAGTCAGTTGTCAGATTATCGTCAAAGAATCATCTGACAGAGATCAATCATTCGTTGACAATGGCATTAAAGTCGTATGCATGGAATCCCAAACCATTCTTGCAGCTATCGTAGATAGGTCCATTCTCTGGTATGGAAGTGTTAATTTTACTGGAATCAACAAACCGGATGACAATGTAATGAGAATGGATATGCCAGAAGCCGCATCCGAGATGATAGGGTGTTTGCTGGACTAGTCTGACCAAGTACTTGCATTTTGCTTGGAGCATGGGATGGGAGTCTGTACAATAAAATTAAAGCTGATCATGAGTCTATGAAACTTATAGATCAGCCTTAACCAATTCTAACTGCTTGCAAAATATAATTGGGATTTATCGTGGCAGATCATGCCTAATCGTTGATTGAGTGCCCTTCCGCCATGTCTGCATCTATTTCTGTGTGGTTTTCATCAGATGGGTAATCTTGAAGGTACTCCAAATAAATCTCTTTGATTATGCTTGCCTCGATTGAAAAATATATTCTATATGGAACACCTTTACTGAGAATGCCATAATTGAAGACTCTACCAGAAGGGTATATTCTAATTGGTTCGGATAATTTCAATAATCCATTCCCTTCGTAGTGTCTTCCAGTAAGTCTCATCGTGAAATCAATATCTTTATATTTTGACATGTTGTCACCGACTTGTATGCCTCCCTGTAGTAGTGAAGAAAGAACGCATAACTCGTTGCTGAATATGCTGATGCCATCGATTCGATCTATCTCACGATCGATGGTAGCGTAAAAATCAGGATATCTCACAGCTGTACATGGTCCTCCTTCTCCATCAAAGTCTTCTCTTTCCAAAGGATTTCCATATATGGACACAAGTTTGTCTAAAGGGTTCCCGTGCAATATCGTGTCAACATCTCTCTGAGCATAAAGGTTCCCTGACTGGAGCAGGAAAGCTGCCATTAACATGGTCGTAAATATTAATCGTCTCATGGTCGTTGTTAGTTACATTTGATGTTGTCTATTCTTCCTTTCTTTGATTGCTGATTCTTAGCATCTACATCACCATTTATAAACTCTGATGGATCAATATACTTGCCACTAGAATCTATTACACCCAAATGCAAATGCTTGTTAGGGACATTGTGTGCATTGCCTGTCTTGCCAGTATATCCTATCAACTGTCCCTGGAATACTTTACTTCCTACAGTCAGCATGCTTCCGGTAAATTCAAGGTATCAAAAGATGCCCAAAAGTGTTGGGATGAAATAGTAATCAATGGCCAAAGAATTGAGAATTATTTCAATGGAGAAATGATAGAATGTAAAGCTGTAGAGCATCCAGAAGATTATCCTAGATATATTGGCGCAAGCAAACATGGCGTTTCTACATGTATCCGCAACGAAAAAGGACGTTATTATTTCAAATTCAACGATTTGTTCCATTGTGAACATATAAACACGATGACAGCAAGGTGAAGGTCATGTCAGACAACTTCATGACTCTGGGAACTCTTGCAGCCTACCTCAATGTGAGTCGAACGACAGCCTGGAGGTATGTCAACGAGGGACTGTTCCCATCCTTGAAGGCGCGCGGGCGTATCAGGGTGAGAAAAGAGGATGTCGATGCGGCATTCCGCGATGCGCGTCCGTATCAGAAGTCATCAAGGACTCGTAAGCCTAAAGGTGGAGAAAATACGAGCAATGGTGGGAAAAATACGAGTGCGTCGTGTTTGCAGACGGATGGTGGCTATACCACCGTCAAAGAGGTGGCGGAAAAGTACGGGCAGACTCGCGACCAGGTATATAACGTGCTCCGTTACAACCACATAGAACGAGTCCAAGACGGCAAACACGTCAAGTTCAGACGCTCCGACTATGACCGCATCATGGAATTCAACATCTGAGCAAAAATCACTATCGAATCACTATCCGGCAGCGAAAGCCAATAAAATACAAAGATTTCACGTACTTAGCCGCCGGGAAAACAACCAGACATAAATCAATTACAAGTTATGGCAACAGACGAAAAATAATCAGGCACGACCTCAAGAACGGAAGGACTTCCCTCTCACTCGCCTTCTACCCACCATTCTTCGACTGCAGGACAGGAAAGATGAAGCGCACAGAGAACCTGCACATGTGGCTCGTGACCAAACCCAAGAACCCTACGGAGAAGAAGTACAACGCCGAGATCGAAGAACTGGCCTTCTCGGTCATGGCACAGCGTATCGTCCAGATCAAGAACGAGGACTTCGGATTCCTGGACAAGTCCATCAAGAAGGAGGAGAAATGGTATTTCTCCATAGTGGATGTGGTGGCAGCACTTACTGATAGTGCCAATCCTCAAACTTATTGGCGTGTCTTGAAAAAGAGACTTCTTGACGAAGGTGACCAAACCGTTACAAATTGTAACGCTTTCAAAATGCTTGCTGCAGATGGTAAGATGAGGCAAACTGATGTTGCAGATCAGGTGCAGTTATTCCGTCTGATTCAGTCAATTCCATCGCCTAAGGCGGAGCCTTTCAAGGTATGGATGGCGCAGGTAGCATCCGAGCGCATTGATGAGATTCAAGATCCTGAGCTTGCTATTGATCGTGGTATAGAATATTACCGAAAAAAAGGATATGGCGAGGGTTGGATTGCCGAGCGAATGAAAGGCAAGGAAGCACGCAAGGCTCTTACCGATGAATGGAAACGCACAAGTCAGTATGCCTCCCTGACGGATATCATAACACAGGAATGGTCTGGATTTACGACTCGTGAGTACAAGAAATTTAAAGAACTCAAGAAAGAGAATCTCCGTGACAACATGACCCGCATGGAAAGCGCCTTGAACACACTTGCCGAAGTCGCGACCACAGAACTCTCGCAAAAACAGAACCCCGCAACCTTCGAGCAGAACAAGCGCGTAGCAAAAGGAGGCGGACACATAGCAAAAATAGCAAGAGCAGAATTAGAGAAGCAACTCGGGCATTCTGTAGTGTCCCCTGCAAATGCAAAAGGTCTCAAAGCTCCTGACGAGATAAAGCAAGTCGAATCAGGGCGGACCAAAGGCGAATTAGTTGGCCCTCGCGAACAGGTGATTGTCGCGAGGGCCTTCCGTTTGTGTATGTTTGGCCGATGATTCTGGATCAGGGCTTGAGGATCATGCAGTTGCTGAAGGGTGTGAAGTTGGAATCATAGATGCCTCCAGACACTGCAATGTGGCCGTCAGGGGTTATGCAGCAGCACTCCGCCGAGACTCGGTATGAGAACTTGTCCGTAAAGGATAGGCTCACCTTGGCCTTTGCTCCGGAAAAGATCGGGCTGTAGTCCACGGTAGTGACACAATATCTGTACAGATTGTCCGAAGTACCCACGATGTATGCCTTGCTGGCAGACTTGTTCACAACGACACAGGAGTATACTATGCCTGAGCCTTCAGGAGTCGTAGAAGGCAAGGGGAAATCAGTTTCCACAAGGGAGAATTCCTCGCCCTGAAGTTTTATCAGCCCATAATTCGAATTATGGTCAAATCCGAGCAGCAGATAAGTAAAATCGCCTATCTGAACATCCTTGGCCCTGAAATTCTGCGGAGCGGCTTCCGGCATCCACTCTGCGAACAACGCCGGGCTGAAGTTCGTCCCGTCAAATCTGTCGACCATGATGTTCTCGAAGTCATATCGTCTGCCATAGCTGCTGTAGCGTCCGAATACAATACCCTTGTTCGGAGATGTCTCGAAAAGATATGGATTGAATCTTTCCTGAGAAACGTTTGACAAGAACCCGAAAGTATTGTTATCCTTGGAATACATTTCCATACAGTCATCATTGTACCAGTTGCCGGAAACAACAATGCTGCCGTCCGTCAATTCTACGGCATGGCATTCAGTTCTTCTATAATACATTGCCGGGCCGGCGGCAAAGGTCTTTGTATCCGGATCATAATAGTCCACTCCGTTGCTCTGTCCGACTCCACCTGATCCCGAGCAACCGCCTCCTATTACTACAAGGTCCGAAGATAGCTGGACAGAGAAAGGCATGTCGTGTGTATGATTGGTTCCGATGCTATTCCAGCCTTGATCCGACAGAATCTGCGCGGAAGTGGTGGGAGAGAATCCGGACACATGACCTCCGACCACTACAAGTGAGCCCTTGGAATCGTAGAACATCACGTGCGCGCTTCTGCCCACTATGTCAGGCAAGATCTCAAAGGACAGATCATTGACAGGCATCACCGGAACCGTCACCGTCAGAGAGCAGCTCGCGGTCTTGTCGCCATCGGAAGACCTGACCGTGATGACAGCCTGTCCGGCAGCGACTGCAGTGACCAGACCGTCGGTAACAGTCGCAACGCCCGAGTCGGATGTAGACCATACGACGGTCTTGTCAGTTGCGTTTTCCGGCAATATGACAGCATTGAGTGTAAAGCTGTCGCCCACGAGCATGTCGTACGATGTCTTGTCAAGACCGACTGATGCAACAGGAACTGTTGCTGCCTTGACCGTAATCCTGCATGTCGCGCTCTTCGATTCCGCCTCTACGGTTATCACAGCCTCACCTGGAGCAACAGCGGTGACGGTACCGTTCATGACTGATGCCACAGTCTCATTGTTGGACTTCCATACGATGCTCTTGTTGGAAGCATCATCGGGAAGGACTTTGGCAGTCAGTTGTGCCGTTTCTCCCTCAATCATCTCCAGCGAGGAATTCGAAAGCGACACGCTGGCAACAGGTATTTCCTGAGGTTTGCAGGAGACAGCCAGAAGAAGCAAGGCCACAAACGTGGCAAATATGATTCTTAGGTTGATCTTCATAAGCTTTAATTTTTAAGTTAAGATATTATCTGAAGATTGGGGTCACTTGCAAACTTCCGTG
>DCIC01000072.1:0-6078 GCA_002315825.1 Bacteroidales bacterium UBA1736
TTTGAATACAATTCCGCCACACAGTATCTGCTCAAGATAGCTTTGTCTATGGTCCCCGTCTTTGTTGTGGGAGTATTTTTCAAGGATTATGTGGAGGCGGTTTTCAGTTCGATGACAGTGATCGGAGCGGCTCTTCTGCTTACGGGGTGTCTCCTTTTTCTCTCAGAAAAATTGGAAGGGAAGAGCAGAGAGATTACTTATGGGAATGCCTTCATTATCGGTATCAGCCAGGCGTTGGCAGTTATCCCCGGATTGTCTCGCTCGGGTGCGACAATTTCCACCGGGCTGCTTTGTGGAGTGCGTAGGGAGGAGGTTGCCCAATTCTCTTTCCTGATGGTGCTTGTCCCTATTCTCGGGGAGGCATTCCTTGATCTTGTCGGCGGGGAGGTGATGACTTCGTCCGTCGGAGTTATGCCTTTGGCTCTCGGTTTTGCCTCAGCGTTCATTTCGGGGCTCTTCGCCTGCCGGGTGATGATTGCGCTGGTGAAGAAAGCCCGGCTCGGATGGTTTGCCCTGTACTGCGCATTGGTCGGTATCAGTGTCTTATTGTTTTTATGAGAACCAGAGTATATTTTGTTTCCGATGTTCATCTGGGGCTGGATGTCAAGAATCCTGCCCTTAGGGAGGCACGCTTTGTGTCTTTCCTTAAAAGTATTCCGGCAGAGGAAACAAAAAGCCTTTATCTTTTGGGAGATATCTGGGACTTCTGGTATGAATATCGTGACGTAGTGCCCAAAGGGTCTTTCCGTGTGTTTACGGCCCTGACGGATTTGATTGACGCCGGGGTGGAGGTTTATTTTTTCCCGGGTAATCACGATACCTGGGCATACAGCTATTTCGAGAGTTTGGGGATAAAGGTGCTGGAGCAGCCCTATGTTACCCAAATATTTGGCTCCACCGTATGTATGGGGCACGGTGACGGACTTGGCCCCGGGATGAGAAGTTACAAACTGATGCGGACCTTGTTCCGCAGCCGTTTGCTGCAGGCTCTTTTTAGTACCTTGCATCCTTGGCTGGCGTTCTCTTTTGGGAAAAACTGGTCAAAGAAAAGCCGCCTTGCCAAGAGCGTCAAATATGAATTCAAGGGTGAGAGCGAACCGCTGTACCGTTTCGCGCAGGGGTATTTGCCTCAGACGCAGATTGATTTCTTTATTTTCGGTCATTATCACACAAAGGTGGACCTCACCCTGGAGAGAGGTTCGCGTCTTCTGGTCCTTGATGATTGGATGGATGGGAGTGATTTCGTTTATTTGTATTTCGACGGGATTTCCACCTTGTCCGGCCATTCCATAAAAATCGAGAAATAGAGCGCGTCGAATTGCCCCGCCTCCCATTTTCGGATAAGATATTCTGTCATCTTATCCACTCCGTCCGGATCGTAGGGGGTCTTGAGATTCTGTCCGAACAATTTTCCTACGCCCTGCCAGAAAACAGCGGCGACTCCGCTCTTGTAGGCCTTCACTATGCTGAAAGGCGTCATTCCTGTCTCTCTGTCCACCAGGCGGATAAGAAGCTGTCCTTGTGATATGGTCAGGTGCCTTGCTATGTCTGAAAAGTCATCCAGGAGCTGGCGCTCAATCTGATTCACATACTTTTCCTTCTTTATCCTGTTCATCCCCTTGATTCTCTCATTGGCCTCGGTCACAACTCTTCGGGCTACGGAGGTGTATGGATATACCTTGCTGAAATTGTAAACCAGTTTGTAGTACTTCTTGACGTCGGGGTCTTTTTTGTTCTTGATTCTGGGAAATACGATGGCCGGAGCAAGCTCGTCCACGAAGACGGTGTCTCCCGGGACGTCCACGTAGTACTGCATATAAATCCTCTCCTGCCAATTTTCTTGAGCGCGGGAAGCAAGACTGCAGAAACAGAGGAGCAAAAATATGAGCGAGATTCTTTTCATTCCGCCCACAAAAATAGCAAAAAATGTGCAAAAGGGGAGGGGCGTTTTTCGCTGTTTTCTTCCGTGTCGAAAACTTCGCGGAATATTTTTTAACCTTCTTCGTAAAAGGCTGATATTTTGATTTTTGACTATACAGTTTTGCGGTCGAAAATGATGAAAAAAATATGAAAAAGTATTTGAGATTGAGAAATTTTTACTAAATTTGCAGTCCCAAAAATTGCCGTTTTGTGGCTAATATCGTTGATATTCAACGGGTTAGAGATTTTGAATAATTATTTTTAAAGTAATACGAAATGTTACAACCTAAGAAAACAAAATTTAGAAGGGAACAGAAAAACCGTATGAAAGGAATGTCCCAGAGGGGCAACCAGCTTGCATTCGGTTCTTTCGGTCTTAAGACCCTTGAAAATTGTTGGCTTACAGCACAGCAGATTGAAGCTGCCCGTCAGGCTATTTCACGTTATATGAACCGTGAAGGTCAGATCTGGATCAGAGTCTTCCCTGTCAAGCCTGTTACCAAGAAGCCTCTTTCAACCCGTATGGGTAAGGGTAAAGGTGATCCTTACGGATTCGTTGCCCCCATCACTCCCGGCCGCATTCTTTTTGAGGCAGAAGGAGTATCTCTTGCAATTGCAAAAGAGGCTATGCGTCTAGCTGCACACAAACTTCCTGTTGATACAAAGTTTGTTGTTCGTAGAGATTATGTTGAATAAAATTTAATGGAGAACGAAATGAAAGTATCAGAAGTACGCGAGATGTCTGTAGCAGATCTCCGCGACCGTATTGAGGTTGAGAAGGCAAATCTCGATTCTATGAAGATCAACCATGCTATCTCTCCATTAGAGGATACGTCAAAGTTTAAGAAAACCAGACAGGATATCGCTCGCATGATCACTATCCTTGCTGAGAAAGAAAAAGAACAGAACTAAATCGATGTCTTATGGAAAGAAATCTTCGTAAGGAAAGAGTAGGATTGGTGGTCAGCAGCAAGATGGACAAAACCATCATAGTTGCCGTTGAAGTTAAAGAGAAACATCCTTTGTACGGTAAATTCGTAAAAAAGACCACAAAGTTCGTTGCACAGGACGAAAAGAATGAGTGCGGTGAGGGTGATACCGTCCGCATTATGGAAACCCGCCCTATGAGCAAGACAAAGAACTGGAGACTAGTAGAAATCGTAGAAAAAGCAAAATAGCATATGATACAGCAGGAAACACGTTTACAGGTTGCCGACAACAGCGGTGCAAAGGAAGTTCTTTGTATCCGTGTGCTTGGCGGTACACACCATCGTTACGCTACTGTAGGCGACACAATCGTTGTCTCAGTTAAGAGTGCTATACCTGGTGGCGACGCCAAGAAGGGAACAGTATCAAAGGCCGTAGTGGTACGCACCAAGAAAGAAATCCGCAGAGTGGATGGTTCATACATCCGCTTCGATGATAATGCTTGTGTTCTTCTGAACAATGCAGGAGAGCTCAGGGGCACACGTATCTTTGGCCCTGTTGCCAGAGAGCTTCGTGAGAATTATATGAAGATCGTTTCATTGGCACCGGAGGTCCTTTAATAATTTAAGATTATGAAGAAATTACATATTAAAAAAGGTGATACCGTGTATGTAAATGCCGGAAACGATAAAGGAAAGACCGGAAAGGTCCTTTCTGTGGATCCTTCAAAGGACCGCGCTATCGTTGAGGGTATCAATGTTGTCAGCAAGCATACAAAACCTAACACAAAGCAGCCTCAGGGTGGTATCGTTAAGCAGGAGGCCGGTATTCACATTTCCAATCTTCAGCTTCTCGACCCTCAGACCAACAAGCCTGTAAGAGTTGGCTACAAGGTTGAAGATGGCAAGAAGATCCGTTACTCTAAAAAATCTGGGGAGGAGATCAAATAATTATGGCAGCAAAGAAAGAAAAGACTGTAGCAGTACAGCAGACAGTATCTGCAGGTTATGTACCTACGCTCAAGAAGACATACAAGGAGCAGATTGTTCCCGCATTGACCAAGCAGTTCTCATACTCGACAGTAATGCAGGTCCCCAAGCTCGTCAAGATTACCATCAATGAGGGTGTCGGCGATGCAACAGCGGACAAGAAGATTGTTGAGGAGGCAGCTACCGAGCTTTCAGCCATCGCTGGTCAGAAGGCTGTCATCACTACTTCAAGGAAAGATATCTCCAACTTCAAACTCCGTAAGGGTATGCCCATCGGAGCGAAGGTTACTCTTCGTGACGTTAAGATGTATGAGTTCCTCGAGAGACTTATCAGAGTCACCCTTCCCCGTATCCGTGACTTCAACGGTATAGCTGAGAAGATGGACGGACAGGGTAACTACACCCTCGGACTCAAGGAGCAGATTATCTTCCCTGAGATTGATATTGACAAGAATCCTAGAATTCACGGCTTGGAGATCACATTTGTGACTACCGCAAAGACTGACGAAGAGGCTTACGCCCTTCTTAAGGAATTCGGCTTGCCTTTCAAGAAACATAATAAATAAGAGACTATGGCAAAAGAATCAATGAAAGCCCGCGAAGTAAAGCGCGCGAAACTCGTTGCTAAATACGCCGAGAAGAGAAAGGCACTCAAAGAAGCCGGTGACTGGGCAGCTCTTGACAAGTTACCCAAGAATGCTTCACCTGTACGCCTCCACAACCGTTGTTCACTCACCGGACGTCCTAAGGGATATATGCGTGAATTCGGCTTGAGCCGTATCCAGTTCCGTGAGATGGCATCCAACGGCCTTATCCCGGGTGTAAAGAAAGCAAGTTGGTAAAAAATTAAAAAGAATAACAATATGACAGATCCAATTGCAGATTTCCTCACCAGGATACGTAATGGTTATCTTGCAGGTAACAAGATAGTGGAATGCCCTTCTTCAAAAATGAAGGTTGCCATCACCAAGATCCTTTGTGAGAAAGGTTATATCCTCAGCTACAAGGTGGTTGAAGGACAGCCTCAGGACACAATCAAAATCGCCCTCAAGTATCATCCCCAGACCAAGGTTGCAGCTATCAAGAAGATTGAGCGCATCTCAACTCCCGGTTTGAGACAGTACACAGATGTAAAGGAAATGCCCCGCGTTCTCAACGGACTCGGTATCGCTATCCTCTCCACATCAAAGGGTATCATCACTGACAAAGAGGCAAAAGATCTCAATGTCGGCGGTGAGGTAATATGTTATGTATATTAATCTAAAACAGAGAATAAATGTCACGAATTGGTAAATTACCTGTAAACCTTCCGGCCGGAGTCAAAGCAGAGCTACTCAGCGGCAACGTTGTGAAGGTTAAAGGCCCCAAGGGTGAGATGAGTCAGAAAGTTGATTCTGACATTACAGTCACTCTCGAGGACAATCAGATTAAGTTCACCCGTCCTACAGACCAGCCTCGCCATCGTTCAATGCACGGTCTCTATCGCGCACTTGTAAACAATATGGTAGTGGGTGTTTCTGAGGGATTTGAGATCAAGCAGGAGTTTGTCGGTGTCGGCTACCGTGTTGAGGCACAGGGCCAGATGCTCAACTTCTCTCTTGGTTACTCTCACAGCATCAGCCTTCAGCTCCCCGCTGAGGTACAGGCTGAGACTCCTCAGGTCAAGAAGGGTGAGAATCCGCTTCTGGTCATCAGAAGTTGCGACAAGCAGCTTTTGGGACAGGTTGCGGCTAAGATCCGTTCATTCCGTAAGCCTGAACCTTATAAGGGCAAGGGTATTAAGTATGTTGGTGAGCAGCTTCGTCGCAAGGCAGGTAAGACTGCAGCCGCTAAATAATAGGAGGATTGAGTTATGGCATTGAATAGAATTGAAAGACGAAGAAGAATTCATTACCGTATACGCAAACACGTTAGTGGCACTGCTGAGAAACCGAGAATGGTTGTTTTCAGAAGCAACAAACAGATTTACGTTCAGGTTATTGACGACGAGCAGGGCAAGACACTTGCCGCTGCTGCATCCAACGACAAGCTCCTTGCTGCAGAGTGCAAGGGCAAGAGTGGAATCGAGGCTGCTGCTATAGTTGGAAAAGCTATCGCAGAGCGCGCCCAGCAGAAAGGTATAACCACTATCGCATTTGACCGTGGCGGTTATCTTTTCCATGGTAGAGTTAAAAGTTTGGCCGATGCTGCCCGTGAAGGTGGCCTCATATTCTAATTGAAAGACTATGGCAAATACAAATGT
>DCIC01000072.1:6109-7858 GCA_002315825.1 Bacteroidales bacterium UBA1736
ATCTGACCTTGAACTCAAGGACAGATTGGTAGCCATCCAGCGTGTAACAAAGGTTACTAAGGGTGGTCGTCACTTCCGCTTCGCTGCAATTGTAGTCGTAGGTGACGAAAATGGCATTGTTGGCTATGGTCTTGGAAAAGCCAATGAAGTCACAGCTGCTATTGCAAAGGGAGTTGAAGATGCAAAGAAGAATCTTGTAAAGGTTCCTATCATCAACACAACTATCCCTCACGAGCAGGAGTCAAAATTCGGTGGATCCAGAGTTTTTATGAAACCCGCCGCTCCCGGTACCGGTGTTAAGGCAGGTGGTGCTATGCGTGCAGTGTTCGAGTCTGCAGGTGTACAGAATGTGCTTGCAAAGTCAAAGGGTTCTTCCAACCCTCACAACCTTGTAAAGGCAACTGTTACAGCTCTTACAGAGATGAGAGACGCTTACACTGTAGCCGGTCTTCGTGGAGTGCCTATGACTAAAGTATTTAATGGATAGGAGGACACGGTTATGGCAAAATACAGAATTACTCAGATTATAAGCAAGAACGGTGAGACTCAGCGTCAGAAGGATAACCTTCGTTGCCTGGGTATCCGTCGTATGCATCAGACAGTAGAGGTCGAGAAGACCCCCGTTACAACGGGACAGGTAGCAAAGATCGCTCACCTCGTTAAAGTTGAAGAAATTGACTAAGGAGGACGTGATTATGAAACTTGAAAATTTGAAACCCGCTACAGGTGCAACAAAAAAGTGTAAGAGAGTAGGTCGCGGACAGGGTTCCGGTAAGGGTGGTACATCCACACGCGGTACAAAGGGAGCACAGGCTCGCGCCGGTTATGAGCACAAGATTGGATTTGAAGGAGGTCAGATGCCTATTCAGAGGCGTCTTCCTAAATTCGGATTCAAGAATCCCACACGCGTTGAGTACAAGGCTGTCAATGTAGCTGCCCTCCAGGCTCTCTCCGAGAAGATCGGCAAGGTCGAGATTGACGTTGAAGATTTGAGAGTTGCAGGTTTGGCAGGAAAGAATGACCTTGTAAAGGTTCTTGGAAACGGCGAGATCACTGCAGCCATTACAGTTACTGCAGATGCTTTCTCAAAGTCTGCCATTTCTAAAATCGAGGCTGCCGGCGGTAAGGCAACCGTAACAGAATAATCATAATGAAGAAGTTAATAGAGACATTCAAGAACATCTTCAAGATTGAAGAGCTCCGTAAGAGAATCGTCTATACCATAGGACTTATCCTTGTTTACCGACTCGGATGTTTCGTTGTCCTTCCCGGTATTGACGCGACTCTTCTCGCTACCCTTCAGAACAATACTCAGGAAGGTCTTGTGGGCCTCTTGAATATGTTCTCCGGAGGTGCGTTCGGAAACGCTTCAATCTTCGCTCTGGGTGTGATGCCGTACATCTCGGCGTCAATCGTCATCCAGCTTCTTGGTGTTTTCGTCCCCTATTTCAGGAAACTGCAGATGGAGGGCGAAAGCGGACGCAAGAAGATGAATCAATTGACCAGATATCTGACCATATTGATCATCTGCATCCAAGGTCCTGCCTATATGGCTGCCCTTCACAACCAGATCCCCGGACAGGCATTCATTGCTGTCAACAAACTCGGATGGAGCAACTTTATGTTCAACATCGTTTCCACGGTAATTCTTATGGCTGGTTCGATGTTCGTAATGTGGCTTGGTGAACGCATCACAGACCGTGGTATCGGTAACGGTATTTCCCTTATCATTATGATTGGTATCGTTGC
>DCIC01000030.1:0-5041 GCA_002315825.1 Bacteroidales bacterium UBA1736
TATCCAAAGTTCCGTCCTTACAGCCCTTATAAATTTCTGATTTCCAAGACTACTTTTGATAATATTGTTTTGATAAAAAATACTGCTATCTTATGTGTGAGACCTATCATCATAAATAACAGTATATGCATCCAACAACAAACATCAAAGAACTCGTGCGGGAGTGCGAGTCCTTTCTTCGGCAACTGAACTATTCAGAGGCCTGCATTGCGGTACACCGTC
This sequence comes from Bacteroidales bacterium UBA1736, assembly GCA_002315825.1. GTDB lineage: Bacteria > Bacteroidota > Bacteroidia > Bacteroidales > UBA932 > Cryptobacteroides. The sequence goes on from DCIC01000030.1 coordinate 223, forward strand.
GACAGTGGAATGACGGAATCATTCTCTATATGACATCGAGGGGTATTGTTGAATACAATCCGGTTATTGGCGCCGATTATTTGGCGTATGCCACGAAAGACTCGGCACCATCAACAAAGCGTGCTCGCACACGTAACATCCACATCCTTGATGAATACCTGGCCACAGGCAACGTCAGAAGACGCATTGTTCATCTTGTGGACCATCCATTACCTGGCGAGATTGGGGAAATTGCCCAATCATATCTGGACCACTTGAAAGAAATAAGGCGGTCTGAAGGGACTATTCTCAATCATCAAAGAATGTTGAGCTACTTTATAGGCGGGCTGACATCAAAAGGAAAGAAGCACATTTGTGACATTGACGAGCGTGACATACTTGACTTTGTTGACAATACGCAAGTAGCGAAGGATCATCACTTTTATACAATCCGTCAGTTCTGCAAATACCTTTATGAGCACGGTTACGTGACCAGAAATCTTGGATATGTAGTTGAGCGTGCGAACTTCCCTCAAAAAGAGAAACTTCCGTCAGTATATAGTACAGAAGAAGTCAAACAGATAGAATCTTCGGTCGAACAGTCCAGCAAGGTGGGAAAGCGTGACTATGCAATCCTTCTCCTGGCATCAAGGCTGGGGCTTCGAGTGTCAGACATTGCTGGCCTTACATTCGAAAATATAGACTGGGACAACAACAGGATTGTCCTCCGGCAGCATAAGACGGGAAATCCCATAGAGTTGCCGCTTCTTCCGGAAGTCGGCGAGGCTATTGTCAATTACTTGCGCTATAGCCGCCCGGTATCAAAACTTCCCAATGTGTTCTTGTCGGCTTGCGCCCCGTATCGTCCCATGAACCGGTTAGGGCTGAATGGCGTAGTACTGCGAATAATGAGGGGCTCCGGAGTAAAGCTTGAAGGTAGGAAGTTCGGTCCGCACTCTATGCGTCATTCACTTGCAAGCAATATGTTGAAATCCGGAGCTTCCATATCCATCATCTCAGAGGCCTTAGGACATGAAAGTAGCGAAACGACCCGTGAATATCTGAGAATTGATGTTACCAGTCTGGCAAAATGTGCCTTGGACGTAACTCTGATACCAGAGTCCTTTTACAATCAGAAAGGAGGGGCATTCTATGATTAACTACACTTACAAGAGCGTCTTCGCCCGTTTCTTCCTTGACTTCATACACATGAAGGATGCCATGGGATACAGGACTCCAAAAATTGAGTATATCTTGAAAGAACTTGATATCTTCTTTTCCAAAGAATCCGTAAATGAGCCGATAATCACGAAATCGCTAATCGTAAAATGGCGGAATGAGAAGGCGAATGAATCTGAACGGACACTGTATGACAAATGGTCCATCATATCGCAGTTCTCCCGCTACATGGGGCATCTAGGCTATCCATGTTATGTGCCTCCTATGCCGCTGAAGCACTTTAACCAAAACTCATTCATCCCATATATCTTCACCCATGAGCAAATACAAGCACTCTTCGAAGCAAGTAACGTGATGACAATGATATACAACAACATGGATAGCAAGATGTTCTGCGTTCCTGCGATGCTACGGCTTCTATACGGAACTGGTTTGAGAATCGGAGAGGCCACCTCCTTGACCAATGGCGATGTGGACTTTGAAAAAGGGACCATCCTGCTCCGAAAAACCAAGAATCAGCAGCAGCGCATCGTAATAATGACACCTTCTTTGAAGGAGGTATTGCTGCAATACGTGTCATACAAGGGGAAACTGCCAATCCAACACACGTCCGACAAGGACGCTCCTTTCTTTATATCACCCAGTGGCTCCGCTGTCAGTAAGTGTTCGTTCTATAGCTGGTACAGAAAATTGCTCCGGACTTGTGGCATTCCTTTTATCGGCGACAACAGAGGGCCGCGGGTACATGACCTCAGACATACTTTTGCGGTCCACTCTCTGATGAAACTGGTTAAGGATGGTGTTGATATCTACTGCGCTCTTCCAATATTGGCAACATATATGGGCCATAAAACCTTGATGGGAACAGAACGGTACGTCAGGTTAACGCAGGAAATGTATCCCGACATCATCCATTTGGAGGAGTCCGTGTCCTCCTACGTCTTTCCATCCATCGCATTAATGAAACGGGCCAATGAAAACGAATGACTTTTCCAAGTACCTGTCAGGCTTCTTCACGGAATACCTTTCAGCGGAACGTGGTGTAAGCCACAACACAATACGTTCGTACAGTGAGACGTTCACTGCGTTCCTGGACTATATGGGGTCCATGCAGCATGTGACAGCTGAAAGGCTGACGCTGAATCACTTGACACGAAAGAGTGTCGTCTCGTTCTTGGATTGGCTTCAAGAACAGAAAGGAAGTAAAGACTCAACCCGTAACCAACGTCTGGCCGCCATCCATGCATTCGCCAAGTATATGCAGTATGAGGATGTCGCGCATTTGGAACAGTGGCAGAGCATCCTATCCATTAAAATCAAAAAGACGGTCAAACGCAGTGTGAACTATCTTTCAACGGAAGGCATAAAGATCCTTCTTGAACAAATCCCGCAGGAAACCCGTACCGGTCGGCGAGACTTGGCGATGATTGCATTGCTGTATGGCAGCGGTGCAAGGGTGCAGGAATTGGTGGACTTAACTCCTGGGGATCTGCATCTGGATAGCCCCTGTTATATCACCCTTTTCGGGAAAGGACAGAAAAAGCGACTTGTACCCCTTCAAGGACAACTTATTGGACTCTTGAAATTATATGTGGTTGAGAATCGTCTGAATGTCTTGTCAGCCAATCACCAGCCTCTGTTCCAGAACAATAGGGGTGGCAAATTCACAACAGCAGGGGTCGCATATATACTGTCTCAATACGTTGCAATGGCAAAAATCTCAAAACCGGAACTCTTTCCGGAACGAATCAGTCCGCATAGTCTGCGGCATAGCAAAGCCATGCACTTGTTGCAAGCCGGTGTCAATCTGGTCTACATCCGTGACATCTTGGGGCACGTGTCCATCCAAACAACGGAAATCTATGCTCGGGCTGACTCGAAACAGAAACGGCTTGCATTGGAATCGGCATATACCGATGTGCTTCCAGATGTGGGAAACAAAACTTCCTGGGAGAAGGACTCCGACCTAAGAATGTGGTTAAAGAACTTGGGGAAACAGTGAAGTATTATCCAAAGCCGTTTTAACAAGTAGATATGTCAAGCAACTGATAATCAATATGCTATTTGAGATGACTTTGGATAATCTTTTACTTTTGATAAGAGTATCGCCCCAGATTGTGGAATATTCGTAGGCAGGTACCGCCGTAGAATGCAGCTTCCTTGAAGAATCCGCTGCGGTACAGTCCGCTGAGTACTACCTGCTGCATTACTTCGTAGGTGGCGTTCCGCTGTCCATAAACTGTGGACAAATCGTGCTCCTGGAGCATCTGGCTGAATATGTCGTTCATAATGAATGCTTGATGTACTTGATAAGCGTATTGATACTTTGCGGCTTGCGGCTGTAGGTCGCACAGAATTCAAGGATGGATATGTCGAATGACGGCAATGATTCCATATAAAAGCGGATGTCCTCCTCCAGATACAGGGCAACGTCCTTCATAAAGCGCAGTTCAAGCCCCTTGGTGCAGTTTATGAGATCGCACAAAGCCTTCTCTGGCGTTGCAATCAGATAGTTGACACCGTCGTCTGTTTCTGCTCTGACCCCGATAGGAAAGTATTCCTTGCTGCAGTTCCTGAAATCGAAGCTGCCAACGGGTGTATCAAAGCTCCGATTGTGCTTTGTTGTCATTGAGAGCGTCAGATAAACATGTTCAGGAATCAGGCCGTAATGGCGCAGTGCAGTCTGAAGGCTTACGTATGAGGGCCCGTAAAGATGATTGGCAATTAGATTCGTGTTCAGGACCTTGCCTGTCTCATCCGGACTGGCAACATACAATCCTTGCTTCAACCTGATAATGGTGCCAGCGGCCTCAAGTCTTCTTGCTTTCTCGCCTGTGAACTTCGTCGCAGGGAACAGCGAGGCCAGAACATCGAGATCGAACGGTACGTTGCCTATGTTCGTGAAAGGTGACATATATGCTCGTATTAAATCACTGTGTAAAAATAGTAGTATTTTGTACAGCAAACAAATAATTTATACTTTTTCTGTACGGAGTACCGCTACTTTTCCTTTTTAGACCTCTGAATTCTCACTTCAGCGTGATCTTGTTCACCGTTTCCCTCTTCTTCGCATTCACAAGATTCGCATAGATCAGGGTGGTGGTCACGTTGCGGTGAGTGAGCATCTTAGATACGGTGTAGATGTCCGTGCCGGATGCGTTGACAGCAGTTCTTGATATGAGGGAGCCTTTGGGGTTATGACATGTCTGCGCTGCCTCCCATCGATGGTTGCGTACAAGTGAATATTTGAAGATTCCGTAATCTCAAATCTCAATAATTGAGCTACGGAGGGAGCCTTCTTCCGAGTTGAAGTTTTTCGGCGAAAGTTCACGCAGGCGGTCTTTCATTATTCTGATAAGGAACGGGGCGATTCCGTTTGCGCCAGCAAGATTCTCAAAATCAGACAGCGTCTCCCGAACTTTTGCAATGTATTTCGCAGGATTCTTGATATCATTGAGTGTCGCAAACTTTTTCAGATCATCGTCAGTTATGCCTTCGTGCTTGCCGCGAGTGGAGAAGACATGCGCCTTCTGAGCTGAAGCACCATTCTTGAGTATGAAGCACATGTCGTAGGCGGGAGAGAGGTGCCAGTTGCCGTCTTTGTTTATGATGAAAGAGAAGTTTTTCGAATGATTATCTGTATTGTTCGAGAGAACATTGA
>DCIC01000030.1:5115-6839 GCA_002315825.1 Bacteroidales bacterium UBA1736
AAAGGGCTTCGTAGGTGTCTGCTTCAGGATTGACTGCGGCAAGTGTCTGGGTAAATATCTTTTCTCCGTCCCTGCGGTCGAAACGCTCTGTCAGGAAATGCTTCGTCCCTTCAACCTCAATGAGCTTCGAGGGCATCATGGTGATGCCCGCCGCCGTGGCCATGTCGTACCAGGTCTTCTCCGTTTCGGAAATACAGAACTCAGGTGTGTTGAACTTCAGAATATAGTACTTCCTGCCCGAATCGGTGGATGTCTGTCCAGAGTAGATGTCTCCGTTTCCATCTATTGCGATGATGGCCTTTTTGAAGCGCCCTCCAGCCGATGTTCCGACAGCCATCAAAGCCTTCTGTGTGAGAGTCTCATCGGGAGATATGCGAGCATTGTCCCTGTCGTGTTCAATCTTTTTGGCCAGTTCGTAAAGTTTTGGGATGATGAGCTTTTCGCCCGGGTCAAAAGCATGCTCGCTGCAAGGCAGGAACTCAAGCGCTCCCATTGCTCTTGCTCCGATGAACGACAGTTTGGCAAGTGGATTCTTATCCTTTTCGTGATACCCGTGTTCGGCAAACCATTGGTCGAACAGGCTGTTGCCCCAGTCATCCGGCAGCGAATCTGCGATGAACGGCGGAAGCTTTTGGTATTTCGGGGAATCGGTGTTGCCGAATATGGCAAACCGTGACTCCTGATCCTTGGTGGAAGTCACAAGTGGAGCAATGTCAAGACCGGATGCAAGGAATTCTTTTGAAAAGAAAAAGTACGAATTACCCTTGGCAGCATTCCAGCAAAGCTGCCCAATCTCCTCGCCCCAGAGTCTTATGCTCAAGCGTCCCACATAGATATTCTTAGCCATTGTTCTTTCTTCTTACCCGCTGCCTGCTGCGGTCTTTGTCTGTGATATATGGATTGGCCGGCTGCTCCGGAATCAAGTCATCAATGCGTTCCAGAAGGCCAACCTGACGGAGAAGCGACATCAGATTGGTAACGTTCATATTGGTCGCCGTACCGGTCTCGAACTTGTGCAAGGTTGAGACAGACACTCCGGCTGCCTTCGCAAGATCTTCTTGCGAAAGATTGAGTCCCAACCTGTAGTCCTTGAACCTCAGCCCAAGTAATTGGAGTATCTGTACGTCGGAGTATTTTTTGAGTCCCATATTTTAAATGGCTAGTTGACGCAAATGTAATATATTAAGGATTAATGCGCAAATTATTTATTAACCAATATTATATTATTGTTAAAGATATGGCCTTTTTCATACTTTGCAGTCCTTGCTTACGACTGCAAATATAGGAATATTTTTGAATTATGTATTACATTTTTCATAGTGATTCCCTTCAGAATTCACCGCGACTAGCAAATGGACATGCCAGTATTCTTGCATAACTATGGATCTCCGAAGAATAACAAAAGCCAGAGGATTTTTATGGAGTATTGATTGAACTTGGTTTAATCAAAAGTCTCTGAAAATTCTATCGCAGTAAATTACTATGATTTTAAGGCAATAAAAGCCGTATACGATACTATACATGAAAAAATAAAAGCAAGAGCCAAGAAAATATTCAGGATTATTGTTGCTTTATTCTCACCCATATGTGATTTCTGATTGAGCAGGATGATTGCCATCAAAATAACTAATGTTACAGGACTTCGTGTCGCGTGAAGCGCGATTTGGAGTCCTATTGAACTAAGCCCTGCCGCGGTAGGACCTACATATTATATTGGGTAAAAA
>DCIC01000086.1:0-3214 GCA_002315825.1 Bacteroidales bacterium UBA1736
TGGAGAAATCCTGCTGTCAAGCTATAATACCATAATCAAGGTTCCGGCCAATAAGAGAATACTGCCGATATGTCTCCGGGAGTCGTCCCCCACTTCATGGTTCTCTTTTCTGACTCGTGAGTTCGTAAGTATCCATAAGTTTTAGTATTTATTCGATCCAAATAATGACCTTAATTTGACCTTGAAATGAAAGGAGGAATTTAGCATATTCGCATAAAATTGTTCTTATGGAATCTTTATCGTTTATCATTCTCGCATTATTCTTAATCAGAATCATAAGAAGCTTTGCCTTTTCAGAATACGAAGATGACGAAAATAATATCCTGTCCAACTATGGTTTTGGCGAATGGTTTAAAGCTAAATTAGCATTAATTGTTGCTGATTATTTCTCAGGAAAACATCTAATCTATAAATGGGTAATAACCATTGCGGGTGTAGTTGTAATAATCATCTGGATAGCCAAAATTATTATTGATATTGTCTCTTCCATCTGGTTTTGGATCATACTCGGAATAGCGGGAACCACGGCCTTGATTATTTTCGTAATTAGTGTAAATAAGAAAAGAAGCGTTCTTGATGCAGCTGTATTGAACGAAGAAGTACTTGATGAACTTGAGGAAGAAGAAGTTGATGATGACGAAGTAGAGGAACAATAGCCTAATAGTATTACCTGAATGAAAAGAACAATTGAAATAATGGACATCCCTGAGGATTTTTCGAGTTTAGTAAATCCTTTTAACAACGGTGAAGATTTATTCCAGAAAGATTACAATGGGTATGAGTCTATTATTAAAGAAGAACAAAAGATACGCAAACAGTACAAAGCAGAACTAAAAGCATTAAAGGTATATTCAAAACCGATAGAACCCGATAGTTACGTAAAAGATGTAGCATCATGGACATACGGTATATCTGGCGTAATAGTTGCTGCCATTTTTTTACTCCATATTATTGTATGGATATTAAAACTGGTGTTTAATATCGGATGGGATTCATGGGGATTCACAAAAACGGTATTCTGGTGGGGCATTTCACTTTCGTCTGCTGCAACACTTATCACCTTCATCGTATACAAAATCCAACTCTATAATTATGAGAGTGACCTTCGTCTATATGAGAACTACATTGATGAAAAGGGCAGGATTAATAGTGCCATTTCTGCCGCAGAGCGGAAGATAACAAGTTGTAATAAAGAAAAAAGCCGCATCATACAGGTACGAAAAGATGTACTGATCCATTGTATTCGAACAGTTTTGGGACTTCCTATCATGTATGATGGGAACATGTCTGACAGCGAATATACTAGTATAAGGCAGTTGTATTTTGAAATGTTCGCCCTAAAGAATGACATTAATACTGCGGATACCAATGAAGATAGCAACAGTAGGACAGAGAAGTATCTAAATGAAAAACTATTGTTTTTCTATAACGTCTCCATGAGAAAAGGCATTAAAAATGATGACATTTATTCAAAAATGGCTAATCAGGTCACACTTTATGGGAGATGTGCCAACGCCAACATACTGCGTCAAGAAAGCAACATAATGTCAAAAAACATTAATGAAAGCTTTTCCACAATAGAATACGACAAAAATTTTCTGTTATCAAAAAAGGACCCTTTGAAAAAATATGTATATAAATTCAAAGACCTGCTTTTCAATACTGACACAAAAGGAATATTGGGGTTCACTAGTAAAAGTAAGCAGATTGAACGTAACGCGGAACTCCATGATATTGTGGTATCTGCACAAAATGAATACAATAAACTAAAACCCATTGCTGATAATCTGGACTTTCTGCTTAACAACCTCCGGGCTTGTGCCTATCGGAATCTATATCTCGGTGTCGAACTCATCAACTATTATAGGAAAAATGCGGGAGGCTCAACACTTAGCATTGAGCATGATGAAATTATGATACAGAAAAAAGGCGGGTATTATAATCAATATCATGCTGAGAATACATCCGGGTTGGATGTAATATTCGGCGGGCTGGACAAAATCGATAAATTAATGGATAGCAGTCAGTTATTGGGATCCGCCGCATTTGTTGCTGGAGTGGCTTTCGCGCCATTAGCTTTATTGGGCAATCACATTGACAATGTTTCTAAAAACGAAAAAGATGCTCATGACATGCAGGCCAAACTTGAGAGAACGGCAAAAGATTATATTGATAAAACTGGCGAAATGCTTCGAAGCATAGAAATCGTTGAAGCAATTTATAAAGCCAATCAAGGATTTATGACGATTTACGAACCATTGCGCGAGAAAGTTTTTGTTCAGCATAAGATAGAAGATGTTAGCCAGATGAACATCATCGAACTTGCAACTGCTATCAAGCAATATAAAAAGATCAGTGATTCAAAAATAGCATAATAACTAAAATACAATATGGGCAATAATTACGTCGAATATGATGAGTCACTACAACCCGTATACTCAGGAGAAATATCATTAGCTGATTCTGTTGCGCTAGCTCAACAGGGAATGGAAAATACTGGTCAGCTCATAGCAAGTCTTGACCACATGTACACTATGCGCCAGCGTACAAAACAGATTAAAGAGATTTCAAAGGTTCAGATGGCCAATACTGTCGCCAGATACAAATTATGCCGTGAATTTCTTGAATCTACATTTGCAGAACGCCATGAGGCATTAAGCAAGTATTACGATGTGCTCGATAAGGCCGTAGAGAGTGGTGACAATCAACTTATCATAGCAGCAATGGGAAATATCAGTGATGTGGTTTCAACATCTCCCCTTGCCGATCTCCAGCACATGGCAGAAATATTCAACGACACATCCGTTCCGCTGCTGGACTTTTGAAACAATTTGGTCAGTAATATTTCAAAAGCAGGGAATCAAATCTCGGATTTGATGTTGTATTTGTTGCGTTCCAGAGAACTGCGGGAAATCATCTCGCAGATGAAACCGGCGAGGAACAATATCACACCGAGGATTACTGCAAGTAAAGAGAGATAGAACAGAGGCTGATCCGTAACGGCTCTGTATTTGACACCGTTTGCCTGATTGCAAAGCTTTGTCGCGATGATGCATATGGTCATAATCAGTCCCGCAAAGAACATAAACAGGCCACTGTAACCGAAGAAATGCATCGGCTTCTTACCGAAGGTGCTTAAAAACCAAAGAGACAACAGATCCAGAAAACCGTTCAGAAATCTCTCCATCCCAAACTTGCTCTTGCCATATTTTCG
>DCIC01000086.1:3305-5432 GCA_002315825.1 Bacteroidales bacterium UBA1736
ACTTCAATATCCTTGACGACCTCGTTCTTATAAGCCTTCAGACCGCAGTTCATATCGTGAAGCTTGATACCTGTGATCATCCTGGCTGTGGCGTTATAGAGCTTGGACGGGAGATTCTTTGTCAGTTTGTTGTCCTGTCTGTGCTGCTTCCAGCCTGAAACGATGTCCCAATCATCCTCTGTTATCATCCTGTACATTTCTGGTATCTCCTCGGGGGAGTCCTGCAGATCGGCGTCCAGAGTGAACACTACATTGCCTTGAGCTTTCTCAAAACCGCAATAAAGAGCTGCTGATTTGCCATAATTGCGTCGGAAGCGAATGGCTTTGATATGATTGTCCGATAGAGCAAGATTGGAAATGGTATTCCAGCTTCCGTCCGTGCTGCCATCATCAATTATGATTATCTCGTATGTGAGCTTATTGTCATCGGCAACTTTCCCAATCCAGGATGTGAGTTCGGGAAGGGATTCATTCTCGTTGTATGATGGAATGATTGCTGAAAAATTGATTGCTCCGTTATTCATCAGTATGGTCGCTTTCGTTATTGGTGTCTATTTCATCAAAGATACTGTCCGGAGCCGCGATGTTTCTGGAAAGAATACCCGAAAGTATTGCTCCATAGATGATGCAATAGAAAAACATAAAGAAAAAAGTCATAGATGGCAGATCCGCCAAAGCTTCTTCCATCTTGTCCATCTCTGACGAAGACAGCATAGTTGAATAGCTGTCCATCAAAGTATTGACCATTTGGGCGGAAGCATCCGGGTTGATATATACCATATCGACAAATTTGTAGGCAGATACTATGAGTGCTGAACTGATGGCTATTGCAAGTCCGTATCTGCGGATGTTGGCTCTGGTGGCACTGGAGTGTTCTTTTTTAAAGAGCACAAGATAGTGTTTCATTACCCAGATGCAGGCGGCGAACTTTATGACCCATAGAAGAATGCTCAAAAGTCCAGACCAGAATCCCGGTTTCATCAGATACAGAAAGTCGGAAGGGATGGAACAAATGATGGTCACGAGAGCGAGAATGAGCCCTGACTTCATAGCATCGTTCCAAATTGTTTTGCGTGAAATACTTTCGTTCATAGTGATGCAAAGATATAAAAAAAAATACTACCTTTGTAGGCTTGTATAAATAAGATATAGTATGTTGACAATTGCATTTACTGACGGAACAATACGTCCTTGGGAAGAGGAAGAGGCCAGAAGAATTTTCTGGCATTCATCAGCTCACCTTATGGCTGAAGCCCTTGAGTCTATATATCCGGGTGTTAAGTTCGGAGTCGGACCGGCTGTGGAGACTGGTTTTTATTATGATGTTGACCTGGGAGACAGGCAGATCAGCGAGACAGACCTCAAGGCAGTTGAGACTAAGATGATTGAGCTTGCCCGCACAAAAGAAGAGTTCGAGCGCAAGGAGGTTTCAAAGGCAGATGCAATGAAGTATTTCACCGAGAAGGGCGATCCATACAAGTGTGAGTTGATCCAGGACCTTGCGGATGGTACTATCTCGTTCTATACCAACGGCAATTTTACCGATCTTTGCCGTGGACCTCATATCAAGCACGTCGATGATATCAAGGCTGTCAAGCTGACCGCTATTGCAGGTGCATACTGGAAGGGCGATCAGACACGTCAGCAGTTGACTCGTATTTATGGTGTCACCTTCCCTAAGAAGAGTATGCTTGACGAGTATCTCGTGATGATGGAAGAGGCAAAGAAGAGAGACCACCGTAAGCTCGGTAAAGAGATGGAGCTTTTCACTTTCTCTTCACGTGTAGGTCTGGGCCTTCCTCTTTGGTTGCCCCGCGGCGCCGCTTTGAGAAATATCCTTGAGAACTTCCTTCGCAAGAAGCAGGCTGAGCTCGGATATCTCCCCGTTGTGACACCTCATATCGGAAACAAGGATTTGTACATCACTTCCGGCCACTATGCAAAATACGGCAAGGATTCATTCCAGCCTATCCATACACCTCAGGAAGGTGAAGAGTATATGCTCAAGCCGATGAACTGCCCTCACCATTGTGAGATATTCCGTTCGGCTCCACGTTCCTACAGAGATCTTCCTCTGCGCTTCGCCGAATTCGGAACTGTTTACCGTTATGAGCAGAGCGGTGAGCT
>DCIC01000086.1:5438-6975 GCA_002315825.1 Bacteroidales bacterium UBA1736
CACGGACTTACAAGAGTACGTGGATTTACACAGGATGACGCCCATCTGTTCTGCCGTCCCGATCAGCTTCAGGAAGAGTTCGAGAAAGTCATTGACCTTATCCTCTATGTGTTCAAGACATTGAATATGACGGACTATATGGCTCAGATATCTCTGCGCGACCCTTCCAACAAGGAGAAATATATCGGTACCGATGAGAATTGGGACAAGGCCGAGAAGGCTATCATCGAGGCTGCCGGGAAGAAGGGTCTGAAGACAGTCGTTGAGCTTGGCGAGGCTGCTTTCTATGGTCCTAAACTTGACTTTATGGTTAAGGATGCCATAGGCCGCAAGTGGCAGCTCGGTACTATTCAGGTGGATTACAACCTGCCTGAGCGTTTCCAGCTTGAGTTTACTGATGCAGATGGATCGAAGCAGCGCCCTGTAATGATTCACCGCGCACCGTTCGGGTCCATTGAGAGATTTACTGCAGTAGTGCTTGAACACACCGCGGGACATCTTCCTTTGTGGCTTGCTCCGGATCAGGTCAAGATACTTCCTGTCAGTGAAAAATATGCAGATTACGCTGAAAAAGTTTGTAATTTGCTGAATAATTGCGAAATTCGCGCTTCTGTGGACTCACGAAATGAGACACTTGGAAAGAGGATTCGTGAGATATCGCTTCTCAGAGTCCCCGTTCTCCTGATTGTGGGAGAAAAAGAGCTTGCAGAAGGCACTGTTTCCGTTCGTAAGGAAGGTGCCGATCAGGGCTCTATGAATGTTGAGCAATTCAAAGACTGGTTCAAGGCCAATGTGGCTGAGGAACTGGCCTGACTTATTATTAATACTAAAATTTAGGAGGAAAAAGCTATCGCAGCACCTTACAGACCCAAACCGGCCGGCCCCAGACCAGTAGGACCGAGACCGAACCGCCCGTTCCCCAATCAGAAAAAGGACGAGAACGAGTTGAACATTAACGAGGAGATTCGTTCCCCTCAAGTGCGCCTTGTCGGTGAAAACATACCGGAGCAGGGTGTATATTCTACGGCCAAGGCATTGGAATTGGCTGAAGAGCTGGGACTTGATCTTGTTGAGATAAGTGCAAAGGCTGATCCTCCGGTATGCAAGATACTTGATTACAGCAAGTACCTTTATCAGCAGAAGAAGAAGGCCAAGGAAATGAAGCAGAATGCTTCCAAGGTGGTTATCAAGGAGATTCGTTTCGGCCCCAATACTGATGAGCACGATTTCCAGTTTAAGTTGAAACACGCTCAGGAGTTCCTTCAGGAAGGTTCCAAGGTCAAGGCATCCATCTTCTTCCGCGGACGTTCGATTCAGTTTGCCGCTCAAGGCGAGAAGCAGCTTCTCAGATTTGCGGTTGAGCTTGAGGAATATGGAAGGGCTGAGAATATGCCTGTACTCGAGGGAAAGCGAATGACGATGATGCTATCCCCTGCAAAGAAGAAATAAACCCGTGTGGGTTAATATATTATTAACAATTATCAATCATTTAAAGAAATGGCAAAGCTTAAGACCAACTCCGGTGCCAAAAAGCGTT
>DCIC01000086.1:7020-25776 GCA_002315825.1 Bacteroidales bacterium UBA1736
ACGCTTATCACAGCCACATTCTCACAAAGAAGACCAAAAAGCAGAAGAGAAATCTTGACCACTTCGCAATACTTGAGAAAGTAGACGTGAAGAGAGTAAAAGAGCTTTTGGTATTGTAATTTCATTAATGTTTAACTTGGATGCTGCAGTTGTAAAGAATCCGCACCGGCGGGTCACTGCCTCCAAAAAAGAATCAAATTATGCCAAGATCAGTTAATTCAGTTGCTTCAAGAGCACGCCGCAAGAAAATTCTCAAGAGAACCCGCGGTAATTTCCTTTCCAGGAAGAACGTTTGGACCGTAGCCAAGAATACCTACGAGAAAGGTCTTACATACGCATATCGTGACCGTAAGGCTAACAAGCGTAACTTCCGCGCACTCTGGATCCAGAGAATCAATGCCGCTGCACGTCAGTACGGTATCACTTATTCTCAGTTTATGGGCCAGCTCGCCAAGCAGAACATAGGTCTCAACCGCAAAGTGCTTGCAGACCTTGCCATGAATAATCCTCAGGCTTTCGAGGCTATTATCAAGTCCGTAAGCAATAAGTAGCATTGAATTGTGGGCTGGAAGGATTTTTACCATAACAAGTGGACAAGATTCGCCTTCTGGGCGGTTCTGTACATATTGTGGGTAATATGGCTCGAAAATTATTGGTGGCTTTTCGGACTTGTTGTCCTGTTCGATTTTTTCATCACCAAGAAGGTCAACTGGCTTTTCTGGCAGAAAAAATACAAGGAAGGCGAAAAGCGGAATGCGGCGCTTGACTGGCTGGATGCAATCATTTTTGCTGTTGTAGTCGTCACATTTATCAATATTTTCTTTTTCAGGGCCTTCAAAATCCCTTCCTCTTCAATGGAGAGCACGCTCTACACCGGAGATCACGTATTCGTAGGCAACTTGACCTATGGCCCTCGTGTCCCTCAGACGCCGCTCACTATTCCTTTTACTCATAATTCGTTTCTCGGAAGAGAGTCATATTCGACATTGATTCATTCCGATTATCGTAGACTGAAAGGTTTCAGAGAGGTTCGCAGAGGTGACCGTGTGGTGTTTGGATTTCCGAATGGAGATACAGTACTGGCAAAGTATCCTACCGATGATTACTATGCGCTGTGCAGACAGTACGGACGTGAAAATGTAATCGCGAATTGGGGTCCTGTGAAGGCCAGGCCATCAGACAAGACGGATCATTATGTAAAGAGATGTGTGGCTGTTGCAGGTGACACTCTCGAGGTAAGGGACGGACTTGTTTATGTCAATGGGCAGAAACAGACTGTGTATCCAGGAGTACAACTTTCATACAGCGTCGTGACGACAGGGCAGAAGCTCAATGCCAAGACTCTTGAGAAGTTGGGACTCAATATTTCAGAGTGTTTTTTCAGTGCAGAACTTCCGGGGTATCCTTTTATGCCGCTGACGGAGGGTATGCTTGAGCAAATCAAGACGATTCCCAATGTAGTGAGTGTCACTCCGAATCTCGACACCGATGAACCGGATTATCCGGACTCTGATATGATGCTCTTCCCCTTTACTGAAGGACGCGGATGGACGAGAGATTATTACGGACCGATATGGATACCTCAGAAGGGTGTCACAGTCGAGATCAATAATGAAAATCTTGCTTTCTATCGCAGAATCATTGAGGTTTATGAGGGCTCAGACTTGAAGGAAGCCATTGAAAATGGCAGCTACACATTTAAACAGGATTACTACTTCATGATGGGAGACAACAGGCATAACTCACTGGACTCAAGGTATTGGGGGTTCGTGCCGGAAGACCACATAGTCGGAAGACCTTTGTTGGTGTGGCTCTCAACAGATGCTAACTACAAATTCCCTAAAAATATCAGATGGCGCAGATTCTTTAAATTTGTATAATTCTATAATATTTGCAATTAAGGAAATTTAGAGCGATATTTGCAGCCCCTGTAATTTGTTTTGAATCAAAAATAAAAAGAAAATAATATGGCAAAGGTTTGTCAAATAACAGGAAGAAAGAGAATGAAAGGCAACAACGTTGCCCATTCCAAGCTCCGCACAAAGCGTGACTTCTCCCTCAATCTTAAGACCAAGAAGTTCTGGTCAGAGGAAGAGCAGAGATTTATTACATTGAAGGTATCTTGCAAGGGTATGAGAATTATCGAGAAGAACGGTCTCGAAGCCACTATCAGAGATGCCAAGAAGAAAGGATTAATTAACCTTGTTTAAATTCAGTAATTATGGCAAAGAAAGCTAAAGGAAACAGGGTGCAGGTCATCCTCGAGTGCACAGAGCAGAAAGAAAGCGGTGTACCTGGAATGTCAAGATACATCACAACCAAGAATAAGAAGAATACTCCCGAGCGTCTTGAGAGGAAAAAATACAATCCTTTCCTCAAGAGAGTGACAGTTCATCGTGAGATCAAGTAATTCAGGAGGATAAATTATGGCAAAGAAAGCAGTCGCTACATTCGCCGCCAAAGCAGGCGCAAAGAGCATGGTAAAATGCATCCGTATGGAGAAGTCACCCAAGACCGGCGCATACGTTTTTGTTGAGCAGCTCGTTGAAGAGGCTAAGGTAAAGGATTATTTCGCAAAGAAGTAAGTTCTTTTTGATAACAATAGGGAGAAGCTGGCTATGTCAACTTCTCCTTTTCTTGATAATAGCAATATGAAAAAAGTTATTTTGTTTGCAGTAGCAGCGTTGACAATTGTATCAATGTCATCCTGCAAGAAGAACAACACTCTTACTGCTGCTGAGCAGGCTGAGGGTTGGGAACTTCTTTTCAACGGTGTGGATCTCACAGGTTGGAGAGATTTTAACGGTGACAGCCTTACAAATGGCTGGACTGTAGTGGATGGTTGCATTCAGGCTTCAGGAGAGGGCGCCGATGCATCAGGTTATATCGTGACCGACCGCAAGTTCTCCAATTTCGAACTTCAGTGGGACTGGAAGCTTACTCACGGTGGAAACAGTGGAATGCTTTACCACGTGCTCGAAAACCCTACATTTGCAGTTCCTTATGTAACCGGACCCGAGTATCAGCTTATTGATAACGAAGGCTGGGAGGAAGTGAATGCTCCCGAGAAGCTCGAGGAGTGGCAGAAGCTGGGTGTAGATTACGCTATGCATCTTCCTGACTACTCTCAGATGGATGTTAATCCTCAGGGAGAGTGGAACACTTCCAAGATCGTTTTCGACAACGGTCACGTAGAGCATTGGCTCAATGGAAAGAAGATCCTCGAGTTTGAGGCTTGGACAGACGAGTGGTTTGAGCTCAAGGCCAGTGGCAAGTGGGCGAATGCTCCCGAGTATGGTCTGGCGCACAAAGGCGTTATCTGTCTCCAGGACCACGGCGATCCCGCTTCTTTCCGCAATATCAAGATCAAGGAGCTTCCTCGTAAGGGGGAGGGTAATACTGTGTCTCTCTTCAATGGCAAGGACCTTACAGGTTGGGAGCCTTTCGGAGACGGCAAATGGTATGTCGAGAATGGTTGCCTTGCAACTGAGAACGGCGACAATCTCGAGTACGGATATCTTGGAACACGCGAGTATTATAAGGATTTCGACCTGACAGTTGAGTTCAATCAGATTTCTGACGGTAACTCAGGATTGTTCTTCCACTCATTTATCGAGGGCTTTAACCACGTGCACGGATGGCAGTGTGAAGTTGCTCCCAAGGGTAACGACACTGGCGGTATCTACGAGTCTTATGGACGTGGATGGCTTGTTCAGATTCCTGATGAGAAAGAGAATATCCTCAAAGAGCACGAGTGGAATACGCTCCGCCTCAGAGTAGAGGGTGACCACGTTCAGACTTGGCTCAATGGCGAGCCTATGATTGACATCAATGACGAAAAGATTGGTGCAGTCAGTGGACGTATCATGCTTCAGATCCACGATGGAAACAACATCAAGGTCATCTGGAGGAATATGAATCTTACAGTCCTTTAACAGAGGCTGAAATATCATTGATTTTGCCTATATTTGTAATTCGATAAGAATTGCAGATATGGGCATTTTCGATAAAGGGGTCCAAAAGACCAAGCAGAGTTTCTTCGAGAAGTTGTCGAGGGCGGTAGTCGGAAAATCAAAGGTTGACGACGATACCCTTGATGCTATTGAAGAGGCTCTTGTCGCATCTGATATGGGAGTGGATACGACCTTGAAGATTATCGACAATCTCGAGGAGAAGGTGGAAAGAGACAAGTATATGTCTTTTGAGGAGTTGGTCGGGATGCTCAGGTCTGAAATCAAGGCTTTGGTGGATGTGCCTCAGAAGTCAGGCGGAGCGTCATTTGACTTTTCCTGCAAGCCTTTTGTGATTATGGTGGTAGGGGTCAATGGAGTCGGCAAGACCACCACTATCGGTAAGCTTGCCAGTATGTTCAGGGCTCAGGGAAAGAAAGTTGTCATCGGAGCGGCTGATACATTCAGGGCTGCGGCTGTGGATCAGCTTGTGATATGGGCGCAGAGAGCCGGAGTCGATATTGTGAAGCAGAATATGGGGTCGGATCCCGCATCCGTGGCCTTTGATACTGTGAAGTCAGCTGTGGCAAAGGACGCGGATGTCGTATTGATCGATACTGCGGGCAGGCTTCATAACCGAATCGATTTGATGAACGAATTGACCAAAATCCGCAATGTGATGAGGAAGGTCATCCCTGATGCTCCTCACGAAGTGCTTTTGGTGCTGGACGGGTCCACCGGACAGAATGCTTTCCAGCAGGCAAAGGAGTTCTCCCGGGCCACCGATGTCACTTCTCTGGCTGTGACCAAGCTGGATGGCAGTGCAAAGGGCGGTGTGGTCATCGGTATCGTGGATCAGTTCCAGATTCCCATCCGCTTTCTTGGAATTGGGGAGGGGATTGATGATTTGAAGCCTTTTGACAGGGATGAGTTTGTCGAGTCGCTTTTCTCGATTGATGATTTGAAAAAATAAAAATAACAGATAGTATGAAACTTTCTTATAATTGGCTCAAAGATTATCTTGAGTGTGACCTTACACCTGAACAGGTAGCTGAGGCAATGACATCCATCGGTATTGAAGTGGACTCGCTTGAGGAGCAGGAAGAGATTCCGGGTGGCCTTGAGGGTGTGGTTGTGGCGGAAGTTGTGGAATGTGAGAATCATCCCGACTCGGATCATTTACATATCACCAAGGTTAATGACGGCTCTCCGGAGCTTGTCCCTGTCGTTTGTGGCGCACCCAATGTCGCAGCCGGACAGAAAGTCCTTTTTGCCCGCATCGGTACCGTCCTTCCAGGGGATTTCAAGATAAAGAAGTCCAAAATCCGTGGAGTGGAGTCTTTCGGAATGATTTGCGCCGAAGATGAGCTCGGAATCGGAGAGGACCATTCCGGGATCAAGGTTCTTCCCGCTGACGCCGTTGTCGGGACAGCGGCAAGGGATTATCTGCATCTGAAGAAAGAAGCGGTGATTGAGTATGAGATTACTGCTAACAGAGTCGATGCCGCATCTCATATTGGCGTAGCAAGAGACCTGTACGCATATCTCAAGCATAACAATATGCCCTGCAAGTTTGCATATCCGGATGTTTCTGCGTTTGCGGAAGGGGAAGGAAAAGGAAAAGGCTTGGAAATCGACGTCAGGGATATTGATGGCGCACCGCGATATACCGGTATTACAATCGAGGGTGTCAAGGTCGGTCCGTCCGAAGAGTGGCTTCAGAAAAAGCTGCTTTCTATCGGTGTGCGTCCAATCAACAATATAGTGGACGTGTCCAATTATGTGCTTTTTGAGCTCGGACAGCCTCTTCATACTTTTGACGCTGACCATATCGCAGGCAGAAAGGTCATCGTGCGCCGTGCATCTGAGGGTGAAATGATAAAGACCCTCGATGAGCAGGATAGGAAATTGTGCGCAAGGGATATGGTCATTGCGGACAACAACGGACCTATGTGTATCGCCGGCGTATTCGGAGGCTTTGACTCTGGTGTGACGGATTCGACTGTCAATGTGTTCCTCGAAAGTGCATATTTTGACCCAGCTTCTGTCAGGAAGACGTCCAAGAGCCAGACCTTGCAGACCGATGCTTCTTTCCGTTTTGAAAGAGGCGCCGACCCTTCAATCTGCGAGTATGCTCTCAAGAGGGCTGCTCTGCTTATCGTACAGCTCGCGGGCGGTCACATTGTCGGAAAGATTCAGGAGTCATATCCTGCCAAGTTTGAGCGCAAGCGCATAGAGCTGGACTACAACCGCATCGACAGTTTTGTGGGCGCCAATATCGGCGGCAAGGCTATTGAGAATATTCTTGAGGCCCTTGACTATGAGTTTGTCAGCAAGACAGATACAGGGGCTGTAGTTGCAGCGCCGACTTATATGGTTGATGTTACCAGAGAGTGTGATGTCATAGAGGAGATACTCCGTATCTATGGGTACAACAATATAGCATTGCCGTCAAGAATGAGGATGTCGGTCAATCCTTCACCTTCACCCGATCCCGAGGCCATCAGGAACGGTATCAGCAATTTCTTGGCAGCCAATGGTTTCGTGGAGATTATGAATAACTCTCTCACCAAAGGAGACTATTATTCAAAGCTTTCGACATTCCCCTCGGAGAGGAGCGTGAATATCGTCAATCCTCTCAGTTCTGACTTGAATGTAATGCGCCAGTCACTTATCCCCGGAGGCCTCGAGGTGGTTGCATACAATGTCAACAGGCAGATAAGCTCCCTCAAGATGTTTGAATACGGCTCGGTATATCAGAGACTTCCTCAGACAGATGGGACAAAGCTCGAGGGATACGAAGAGCACACCTGCTTCTCAATCTTTATCACAGGTACCCCTGACAAGTCCTGGAAAGTTGAGGCCCGCAAGGGGGATTTCTTCCAGCTGAAGGGTTATGTCGAGCTGCTGGTAAAGCGCTTTGGAGCCGATTTATATCAGATGAGATGTGAGGCCGCCCCTTCTGACATTTTCTCGGAGGGTGTAGTTTACAAACTGCCCGGAAAGGAGAGTGCGTTGGTATCGATGGGAACAGTCAATCCTGCATTGGCCAAGTCCTTCGGTGTGAAGCAGCCAGTCTTTGCCGCTGAAATCAATTGGCCTGTTCTCTTCGAATTGGTTAAGAGAAATAAGGTGGCTTTCAAGGAGTTGCCGAAGTTCCCCGAAGTAAGGAGGGATCTCGCTCTTCTTCTGGATGAGAGTGTCTCATATTCTGATCTCCAGGCGAGCGCATTCAAAGCAGGGAAGAAGCTCATCAAACAAGTTTCTCTCTTTGATGTATATCGCGGAGACAAGATTCCCGCAGGCAAGAAGCAGTACGCTCTGAATTTTGTCATTCAGGATTTGGAGAAGACGCTCACTGATGCTGATGTTGAAAGAGTGATGACTAAGCTCCTATCTACATTCCAGAATGAATACGGCGCAGTATTGAGATAATGAAACGATTGCTCCTATATGTTCTGGCACTGCTGGCAGTGGCTTTGCTATCTTTTTCCTGCTCCTCGAAGAAGGGCAGGATAATACCTCGCCATCAGATGACCCAGATATATGCGGAAATGTTTGTGCTCGACCAGTGGACCAATTCGAGCGCGAGAATGCATGCGCGGACTCTTGATACCACCTATGTGTATGAGGCTGTCTTCCAGAAATATGGCTATACTGTTGATGATTTTCTCGCGAGTATGGATTATTATCTGTACGACCCGGAAAGGTATCGGTGGATGATTGAGGATGCGGTGGCCATTATCCGAAAGGAAGAGGAGGAACTTCGGGCAGCCTATGACAAGGCGGAGGCGGAAAAAGAGGAGGAGAGACTGCGGCTTCTCGATAAGATGCGGGAAAACGAAGAATGAGTTTTTTCATTTTTGCGACAGATCTGATAACGGAAAACACGGTTCAGAATATCAAAAACAAGCGTTTGACGAGATAAACGCTTGTTTTTTTTGTACACAGAAACTGCGCAATACCTTAGCTGGCGAATTAAAAAATGTTAAGCTATGAAAAGGTATGTGTTTTTCTTTTTTACTGTATTGTCAGTCTGCTCTTGCGCAGACTGGTTGGGGGAGACTTCCGGGAAAGGGTCTCAGGATGCTGACGGTTTGTCTCACGAAATGATTGTCCTTGGGGACAAGCTTGATGATCCATATTCCCTTACCAATATGCAGAACGCTGTGGCTGCATTGTACCCTGATACGAAAGCCGGAAGGGAAGGATTGACGGAGACCGACATATACGTCCGTTTTCTTCCAAAGGACAACGGCCAGTACGATCTTTTGTCGGATATGGGTGTGGAGCTCATCGATCATCCCTTGGATTATGAGATTGTCAGGGAGGGGGATTACTACCACGACCCGGAGCTTGAGGAGAGCCAGATGACCTGGCAGTACGCAGTCGTGAGTCCCGATTTCAACTTCCCTTCCACTATCCGTTATGAGGTGCTGGAAAAGTGCTATATCCCGGAGCGTGATGCGTCCACAAGAGCTGATGGGATAGACTGGGAGGCTGTCGAAAGAAAGTCTTACATCCTTTCCGGAAATGAGGATTTGTTGCTTCCCGAGACCAGAGGTGGTGATGCCTGTCAGCCAAGCGGCAATATATCAATCGTCGATGACAAGATGGGGGATGGAGCTGTCGGTGTGAAAGGCGTGAAGATATCAGTGAATTCCTTTGTGAAGTATTCTCATACCTATACGGACGAAAACGGAGATTATACGATCCCTAGGAGTTATTCCACAAATATCCGTTACAGAATCGTGTACAAGAACACTGTCGGCTTCGGTATCGGGGTGAATCTGCTGGTGACTCCCGCTTCGGCCTGCACACTTGGGAAAAGTGAGCCTGACGGAGTGAGTGTGGTGATTGATAAGGATTCTGACAGAAAGATGTTCAGTCGGTCCGTTGTCAATAACGCGGCTTATGATTTCTTTTCGATGTGTAAATCTTCTTCAATGCCTCTTACCTCACCTCCTCGCAATGTCCGCTTCTGGCTATTCCAGAATCTTGGATCCAGCTGTGCGGTTATGCTTCAGCAAGGGACAATTTTCGATATGGAGTTTGTCTCAAAGTATCTTGGTGTGGCCGCCACAATTATCAGGATATTTATGCCCGATATAACCTTGGGACTGTCAGGGTGTAATGACTATGCCTCAATCTATGCGGTAGCCAGCCACGAATTGGCCCACGCAGCTCATTTCAAGCAAACGGGGACGAAATTCTGGGACAAATACATCGTGTATGTCCTGAAGTCGGCTATCCTTGAGGGAAGCGCCTATGGCAGCGGAGAAGGCGAAGATGCCGGATATTGTGAGGTAGGTGAGATGTGGGCATTCTATCTTGAGAACCGTCTGTATATGGACCGCTATGGTGAAGAGTCTCCCTCCTCCCGGCTTTCCCACTGGTTCGACCCTCATATATTGACCAAACTGGATGAAAAAGGAATCAATCGCAGTATGCTTTTCCGCGCCTTTGACTCTTCCGTAACGGACAAGGATCAACTCAAGGAAAAACTGATGTCTTTGTATCCGGACAATAAAATACTTATCGAACAAAACTTTAGCTTATATAACTATGAATAATTCAATTTTCGTGGCTCTATGCGCCACTGCCCTTCTATCTTTCGCATTTGAAACCAAGGCACAGGATTTGTCAATCTCGACCAATGTGGCCGGTTATGCCAACTTCGGTACTCTCAATATGGAGGCCTCGTATGGGCTTTCAAGGCATTGGAGCTTGAATGCAGGTGTCAAATACAACCCATTTACCTTTGACTCATCGAAATACGGGAAAATGCAGAACAGGCAGCAGCTTTTTGCCATCGGCACACGTTTCTGGCCTTGGCATATCTTTTCCGGATGGTGGCTGGCCGGCAAAGTCCAGTATCAGGAGTATAATACGGGAGGAATAATATCTGCTGTGACAACAGAGGGCGACCGCTTCGGCGGAGCCTTGACGGGAGGTTATACTTATATGGTCAATCCGCATTTCAATATCGAATTCGGTCTGGGACTTTGGGGTGGATATGAGGCCTTTACGGAGTACGAGTGCCCTGTCTGCGGGAACATTACGGATAAGGGGAAGAAATTCTTTCTGCAGCCGAATGATTTAGTGTTGTCTTTGTCATATGTATTCTAGGCTGATTCTCTTCATTTCTTCACTGGTCCTGCTCGGCTGTTCAATCAAAGAGGACAGGTGTGAGTGTCCTTGTTCCTTGCACCTGCTCTTTGGCGGAGCACAGCAGGCCGGTCTGGAAATGCTGGAGAGCGGCTACAATGTATCCTGGGCTGTCTCTGATATGTGGGGTGATGTTATTGGGTCGGGCTCGTTTTCGTGTGATGCGTTTCCCGATTCGTACGTCTTGAATGTTCCGAGAAGAGATTTGATGTTGGTGTTGTTTGTCAGGGAACGAGAGGATGAGGATTCGGATGACGGCCCCAGGATATTTATTGATGAAAATCACTCTATGAGGATAATCGAAGGTAGGGATTGTCCCTCTGTTTACTCTTTTGTGCAGAGTGTGGATTGCTCGACTGGGGATACGGCCTTGAGCGTTTCTTTTTGTAGGGATTATGCTTTACTGTATTGTGTGTTGAAAGGTGATTCTGCGCCTTGGGCCGGTGCTTTCTATGAATTGAAAGGAAATGTCAATGGGTATGGAGCGGATGCAAAGCCCTTGCAAGGCGTTTTCCGATATCCATTGACCTTTGCTCAAGGGGGCGGCAGGATTTCGCTCGCCGGAATACCTCGGCAACTTGACGGGAGCTTGCATCTGGAGGTCTCTTCTTCCGAATATGGATCACACCGGTCTTTCCCGCTTGGGGAATACATCATTTCAAGCGGATATGATTGGGGTGATGATGTTTTGGGGGATATTGTGATCGAATTGGATTTTTCTGGCTCGGAAATAGGGATTGAGATAATTGGTGAGGAGAATGAAGTCCATCTTTCTTATGAAATCAGCAGAGCCGTTGAAAAATGTTATCTTTGTACTGAGAAGTTGTTTTGAAGTATGGCTGACAATTATCTTGAGCGAAGGTACGATGAAGTCTGTCGCGGCAAGTCGCAGGCGCCTGTGCCCCATAAGCCTTCTCTGGACAGACTCCTGAGGGGGAATGTCGAATGCAATCGATTCGATAATGCATATTCTGTCCATATCCTTCAGATGAACGCTATTCTGTCCGTGAAGGAACATATCCATTGTTTGAGAGCATCCTCTGCCATTGTGGCTTCACCATATCTGGGGTCCTTGCAGGAGGCTATCCCCTCCGTTTTCCCGGACGGGTATGCTCCTGAAGCTTTTGCTGTCGTGGGATCCGAGGGCGGTGCGGATCCGAATCTTGATATGGCCCTTGGTGCCCTCGCTCAGACAATGCTTTTGAAAGCTGTGGAACTTGGTCTTGCCGGCGCTGTTGTGCTTGATTTTGACGCGGATAAGGTGGCGGCCAAAACGGGCGTTGATTTCAAACCTCTTGTGTTGCTGGCTTTTGGAAAGCCTCTTGTGTAAAATAGTGCAAAAATGAATAGTCTATGCAAGTAATTCTTCTGTCAGGTGGATCCGGAAAAAGACTGTGGCCGTTGTCCAACAATGTACGGTCCAAGCAGTTTCTCAAACTGTTCAAGTCTCCGTCCGGTGAGTATGAATCTATGGTTCAGAGAGTGTATCGTCAAATACGTGAGGCAGATCCCGATGCTCGTATTACGATTGCCACTTCCAAGAATCAGGTGTCATCCATTCACAATCAGTTGGGAAGTTCGGTGGGCATCTGTGTGGAGCCTTGCCGCAGGGATACATTTCCCGCCATTGCATTGGCTGCAGTGTATTTGAATGATGTAGGCGGGGTTCCAAGAGATGAAGCGGTGGCTGTCTGCCCTGTGGATCCATATGTGGATGTGGAGTATTTCAAGACAGTGAGGCGACTCACTGAACTGGCCGCGGAGGGGAAGTCGAATCTGGTCCTGATGGGTATAGAACCAGTTTCGCCAAGTGACAGATATGGTTATGTGATCCCCTGTGGGGCGGGAGAGTACAGTGAAGTTCAGTGCTTCAAGGAAAAGCCATCGGTAGAGCTCGCCCGGGAGTATATCACCCAGGGGGCGCTTTGGAATGGAGGTGTGTTTGCCTTCAAACTTGGGTATGTGCTTGACAGAGCACACGAGCTCATTGATTTCAAGGGTTATGAAGATTTGTTTGCAAAATATGGGACCCTCTCCGGAATCAGTTTTGACTATGCCGTGGTCGAGAATGAGACGCAGATTGGAGTGCTCCGCTATAGGGGGAAATGGAAGGACCTCGGTACTTGGAGCAGTCTGACCGAGGAAATGAATGACCGCACTATCGGAAAGGTGATTCTCGATCCTTGCTGTGAGAATGTCAATGTCGTAAATGAGCTTGACGTACCGATTGTCTGTGTGGGTGTGAAGGATGTCATAGTCTCGGCTTCCGCTGACGGGATTCTTGTGGCGGACAGGTCATCCAGTGACGGAATCAAGTCTGTCGTTGAGGGGATTTCGCAGTCTGCAATGTTTGCAGAGAAGTCTTGGGGGACATATAGGGTTATCGATGCCGGTGAGCAGAACTTGACAATCAAAGTTAATCTCAAGGCAGGACAGAAGATGTCACTTCATAGCCACGAGTTTCGTGATGAGGTATGGACCGTTGTGAGCGGAAAGGGTACTGCTACTGTGGACGGCGTGAATACCATTTTGTCCGCTGGATCTGTGGTACGTCTCCCTGCCGGGTCGATACATACAGTAGAGGCTTCGGAAGACCTCTGCCTGATAGAGGTGCAGGTGGGGAAGGATATTTCTGTAAGGGATAAGAAAAAACATACACGGATATGAAAATAGTTTTTCTTGATACAGCGACATTGGGTGATGTGAGCCTGGAGCCGATAGCGAAGTTGGGAGAATTGGTGAACTATGCCAATTCCACACCTCAGGAGGCACTTCAAAGGGTAGGAGACTGCGAGGTGCTGATGGTTAATAAGGTGAAGGTGGATGTGGCTTTGCTTGATGCGGCCGCTCCCAAGCTGAAGCTGATATGCATTGCGGCAACAGGGATGAACAATATCGATCTGGATGCTGCCTCTAGGCACGGAGTGATTGTGCGCAATGTGGCAGGTTACTCCACTGATTCTGTCGCGCAGACAACGTGGATGCATATTTTGTCCCTGGCGGGTCTTGGCCTTCATTTTGACAATGTCGTAAAAAGCGGAATTTATTCACGGTCCTTGATATTCACCGATGTTACCCGCAGCTATACCGAATTGGCGGGGAAAAGAATCGGGATTGTCGGTCTTGGCGCAATCGGAGGTAAGGTGGCCTCAATTGCCGAGGCCTTCGGGATGAAGGTCTGCTATTTCAGTACGTCGGGGACCAACCATTGCGACCGCTATCCGAGCGTTTCTTTGGACGAGCTGATGAGAGAGTCCGACGTGATATCCGTACACGCTCCGCTCAATGACAGGACCCTGGGGCTGATACGTTATGAGCAGTTGGCTATGATGAAGCCAAGTGCATATATCGTCAATCTTGGACGTGGTGGGATAATCGATGAGGCTGATCTCGCCCGAATCATCGATGAAGACCGCATTGCGGGTGCGGCGCTTGATGTATTTGTCACTGAACCATTGCCCTCCGATAGTCCGCTTCTGCATACTTCACACCCGGAGAAGCTTCTCTTCTCACCTCACACCGGCTGGGCAAGTATTGAGGCCCGGACCCGTCTTGTCAAGTCGATGGCCGACAATGTCAGAAAAGGTTGGTGATCAGCTGATAAACAGAAGCTCTCTGTATTTGGGCAGAGGCCATATCCGGTTGTCAACAACCTCCTCTAGATAGTCAATGGGCTTGCGCAGCTCGTTGATGTCCTCAGCGATATCGTTGTAAGCTACGGCTCTTTGATAGACATCGGGGATGGCATTGGCCTGCTTGCGGTCCTCCATCATTTTGTTTACTTTGACACGTATCTCCTCGACCAGAGCTGCGATGTGGGAAACAAGTTCCATCTCGGTAGTGCATCCGTCCATTGAGCCGAAGACTTCCTTGTGGAGGGACAATTCTTTGAGTAGAGCGGTCTTGTATTCGATTGCGGCCGGAACAATATGGTTGAGGGCCATTCTGGCGATTACTCTGGACTCTATCTGTATCTTTTTGCAGTACACTTCCCATTTGACTTCGTTTCTGGCGAAAAGCTCGGTCTCGCTGAATACTCCCGTTCTTGTGAACATTTTGATGGATTCGGGCTCTGTAAATGCCTTGAACATTTCAGGGGTGCTGGTCTTGGTATCGAGTCCGCGCTTTTGGGCTTCAGAATGCCATTGCTCGGAGTATCCGTTTCCGTCAAAGCATACCACATCAATGATAGAGGCGATAATCGGTTTGAGAACATCCATAATGGCAACGCTGAGCTCTTTGCCTGAATTCAGTTCTGCATCAAGGTCTTTTTTGAACTGATTGAGCTGGTCTGCAACTGCAGCGTTGAGGGTGGTCATAGCTCCGGCGCAGTTGGCCGAAGATCCTACGGCTCTGAATTCGAATCTGTTTCCGGTGAAAGCAAAGGGAGATGTCCTGTTTCTGTCGGTATTGTCTATAAATATCTCCGGTATTTCAACCAGGCCGATGTCCCGGCCTTTCTTCCCTGCAATCTGGATAGGGGTGCCTGAGGGGAGATCAATTAACTTGCGAAGGACATCCGTCATCGTCTTCCCGAGGAATGCGGAGACAATCGAGGGCGGCGCCTCGTTCCCTCCCAATCGTGGTGCGTTGGTGGCGCTGGCGATACTTGCTTTCAGAAGCGAATTGTACTTCTGGACAGCGGCGAGGACATTTACAAAAAAGGTCACGAATTGCAGGTTGCCTTTTGCGTCCTTTCCGGGGGCCATAAGGGATACTCCGGTGTCGGTGCCGAGAGACCAGTTGTTGTGCTTGCCTGATCCGCTGACTCCCTTGAATGGTTTTTCGTGTAGGAGAACCACGAACCCGTGTTTGCGGGCGATCTGGTTCATAATGTTCATTATAAGCTGGTTCTGGTCATTGGCCAGATTGGCCTCCGAGTATATGGGAGCCATTTCGAACTGATTGGGAGCGACTTCGTTGTGCCTGGTCTTCAAGGGGATGCCGAGACGCAGGCCCTCCACTTCGAGCTCACGCATAAATGCTGCGACTCTGGAAGGGATGGCTCCGAAAAAGTGATCGTCCAGCTGCTGGTTTTTTGATGACATATGGCCCATCAATGTCCTGCCGGTAATCATCAAGTCCGGACGGGCTGCATACAGGGCTTCATCTACCAGAAAATACTCCTGCTCCCAGCCGAGGTATGTGATGACTTTGTTGACTTTAGGGTCGAAAAGCCGACAAATCGGTGTGGCAGCATCCGAGATAGCCTGCAGAGATCTTTTGAAAGGGGTCTTGTAATCCAGAGCCTCTCCGGTATAGGCAACGAATACCGTGGGGATACAGAGAGTGTCCGCCTGAATGAAGACAGGAGATGTGGGGTCCCAGGCCGTATATCCTCGAGCTTCGAATGTGGCTCGTATCCCTCCGCTGGGAAACGAGGATGCGTCAGGCTCCTGCTGGACGAGAGACTTCCCGTCGAAACTTTCAATGACGCCTCCTTTTCCGTTATATTCAATAAGAGAGTCGTGCTTTTCCGCAGTGCCTTCGGTGAGGGGCTGGAACCAGTGGGATACGTGGGTGACGTGATGCTCCAGAGCCCATTCTTTGATGCCCTTTGCCACATCGTCAGCGGTGGCTCTGTCGAGGGGCTCGCCGTTGTCGATACAGTCCAGAAGGGCTTTGAGGGTATCGGACCTGAGGTATTTGCGCATTTTCTCTCTGTCGAAGACAAGCTCGCCGAAGATTTCAGATGCTTTTTCGGTGGGGATATCGATGCTGACTGCCTTCTTTTCAAAAGATTCTTTTACTAAAGAAATTCGTTCGCTAAACATATTGCAACACTATTGATATAAATACAAAAGTAAGATATTTCGGGATAAAAAATTCGTGATTTCTGGATAAATGAGTAATTTTGCAAGATTATAGAAACTTTGAGAATATGCAGGATATTAGAAATGTTGCAATTATTGCACATGTCGATCACGGCAAGACTACATTGGTGGACAGAATGATATATCAGGCCAATCTGGTAAGGCAACCTGAAAATCTCGGGCAGCTTATTCTGGACAATAACGACCTCGAAAGAGAAAGAGGTATCACTATTCTTGCCAAGAATGTGTCTGTCATTTATAAAGGGGTGAAAATCAATATCATTGATACTCCGGGACATAGTGATTTCGGTGGCGAAGTGGAGAGAGTCCTCAATATGGCTGACGGTGTCCTCCTTCTTGTGGATGCATTCGAGGGTTGTATGCCTCAAACCAGATTTGTGCTCCAGAAAGCTTTGGAGATGGGAAAGAAACCCATAGTCGTGGTCAATAAGGTCGACAAGCCCAACTGCAGGCCGGATGAGGTGCAGGAAGAGGTGTTTGACCTGATGTTCAATCTCAATGCTACAGAGGAACAGCTTGATTTCAAGACAATTTACGGAAGTGCCAAGCAGGGCTGGATGTCAGAGGACTGGCACAAGCCTTCGGACAATATCACTCCTCTTCTGGATGCCATTCTCGAGGAGATTCCCGCGCCTGAGCAGAGGGAAGGTACCTCTCAGCTGCTGATTTCTTCTCTGGAGTATTCTCCTTATGTGGGAAGAATCGCAGTGGGAAGAGTGACCAGAGGAAGTCTTTCTTCAGGCTCAAATATCAGTCTGTGCAAGCGATATGATATCGTCCAGAAACAGAAGATCAAACAGCTGATGGTCTTTGACGGACTCGGAAAGACTCAGGTCCAGGATGTGCAGTGCGGCGATATCTGTGCTGTGGTAGGACTTGATGGATTTGAAATCGGAGATACAGTTGCGGATTATGACAATCCCGAGGCTCTCCCTCCGATTGCAATTGATGAGCCTACAATGAGTATGATGTTCTGTATCAACAATTCACCTTTCTTTGGAAAGGATGGAAAGTTTGTGACATCCCGCCATCTGAAGGATCGTCTTGACAAGGAGCTGGAAAAGAATCTGGCGCTCAGAGTAAAGCCGGGCCTTTCCGCTGATTCATTTGTCGTTTATGGCCGTGGTGTGCTTCACCTTTCTGTGCTTATCGAGACTATGAGACGTGAGGGGTTTGAGCTTCAGGTAGGTCAGCCCAAGGTGCTCGACAAGACTATAAACGGACAGAGATGTGAGCCTATTGAGGAGCTTTCAATCGAGGTTCCTGAGGCTTTCGTCGGCGCCGCCATCGAGATATCAACCCGCCGTAAGGGAGCTCTTGTCCATATGGAGCCCCGCGGAGACAGGACTTTGCTGGAATTCGAAATACCTACAAGAGGTCTTATGGGATTGAGAAGCAACTTGCTTACCGCATCTCAGGGAGAGGCTATCGTAGCCCACAGATTCAAGGAATATCAGCCTTACAAGGGGGATATCGATCATAGGAACAATGGCTCTCTTGTCTCTTTGGAGCAAGGTGAAGCTATTGCTTATTCAATGAATAAGCTTCTGGACCGCGGTCGCTTCTTCGTGGATCCGGGTGAGCCCATCTATTGCGGACAGGTTGTCGGCGAGCATACAAGGGAAAGAGATCTCAATATCAATATATGCAAGACTAAGAAGCTGACTAATGTCCGTGCTTCCGGGTCCGATGAGAAGGTCGTGCTCCCTCCCGCTATCAAATTCTCCCTCGAAGAGGCCCTTGAGTATATTCAGGAAGACGAGCTGGTTGAGGTGACACCTCACGCAATGAGAATCAGGAAAATCCTCCTTGATCCCCTTGCGCGCAAAAGAAATAGTGACAACGAGGATTGATAATATAAAAATTTTTATTACCTTTGCAACCCTTTGAGATACCATTAAAAGGATTAAAACCTGGCAAAAGTGCTTTTGAGTGGCACGCCGGGGGTGAATTCTTTGGCACTTTTGATAATACTGAGATTCTTGATGCGGACCTTCAGGTGGAGGTTGTAGTCAATTATGACGATGAGTCCATCGCTGTTGAGGGAAAGATTGACGGGGTCGTGACTGTGGTCTGCGACAGATGTCTTGAGAATCTGGTGTTGCCGGTGCACACATCGTTTGAGGATGATGAGTTTGAAGGCGTCCAAGTGTTGGATCTCAAACAGGACGTGTATGATTATGTTTGTATTTCCCTGCCTATGCAGCGAGTCCATCCGGAAGGGGAGTGCAACGAAGAGACGGTGAAGTTTTTGAGTAAATAATAATTTAAAAGTTATATAAAATGGCACATCCTAAACACAAAATCTCTAAGCAGAGAAGAGACAAGAGACGTACGCACGATTTCGCTCCTGTTCCTACACTTGCCACTTGCCCTAACTGCGGTGCAACAGTAATGTACCACAGGGTATGCCCTGAGTGCGGATACTATAGAGGTCGTCAGATCATCGCAAAGGAGGTTGAATAAACCTCTTTCTGCACAGGGTCTCTTAGTTCAACGGATAGAACGTGGGTTTCCTAAACCTAAAATACAGGTTCGATTCCTGTAGGGACTACACGCCTGCGCGGGTGGCGAAATGGTAGACGCGCTAGTTTCAGGAGCTAGTGGGGTAAAACCTGTGTGAGTTCGAGTCTCATCTCGCGCACGATTAAACGGCTAAAGTGTTGTTATATGCAACTTTAGCCGTTTTTGCGAATAAATATTCCAAGTCTTTAGATGAAACTTATCATATCATCCTTTCTTACTGGGCCTCTTTCGGGGCTTTCGCTATGGTTTATGGCCATTTTTACGCTGGTATTCGCGTG
>DCIC01000102.1 GCA_002315825.1 Bacteroidales bacterium UBA1736
CCTTTCTTTATGTTCAGACTAAGCAAAATCTTTGGATAGTCTCACACGGAAAATTGCAGGTGAGCCGAAGATTGTGATGGAAAGTGGGCGCACTTTTAAGTGCAACACACTCCAAAGTCAAAGATAAACAATAATTCCTGTAAATCAAATTGTGGATGCTTTACTAAAATTGGATAATCCTTCAGAGTTATCGGTCTATGAAGTACTCAGCAAAATATATATTTGCAAAATGTTAAAAAGAGAGGACCGAAGAATAAAGGAAAAATCACATAGAGGCGACGATCTGGATTATTTACGAATAATTAATACTGTTTATAAAGAGGCAAATATTGAGGTTATAATGTAGTCAACATGAAGATTGAGGAAGCCATAGTCTATGTCCTTGCAAAGCGCAACGGGGGACTGAAGACCGAGCAGATAGCGGATATCATCAACCGCAGGAAGCTCCATGTTCGCAAGGATGGTCTTCCAGTGACAAGTGCCCAGGTATATGCCGTGGTGATGAGAAACACCCAGGTCTTCTGCAAGGCCGAAGGCAGAATAATGCTTCTGATGTAATATGGAACTGGATACAACAAATATGTGCTCACATCTTCAAGGGAAACTTTTCTCTGAAGAAGGGGAGTATCATGCCATATGGCTTGCCTTGCATGAAGACGAGAATCTGACTGCGGTCGTCCGTAGCCGCCAGCTGCATATCTACCGCAACGGCAAGAAGATACTTGTACTGGCAGGAAAGGCTAAGCCGAAAGTGATCAGAGAAGACAAACTTAATGACATGCTGAATAACAAATGATGAACTGATGGAACCGATACTCAATTCACATGATAAGCTCGAATACGAGCCTGCTCACAGCAGTGATTTTGACACACTTCTAACTTTTTTCCATACAATGGGTGTTTACTGGCTCATATAACTTTCCTAAAAGCTTTTTTGTGGCAAAGAGTAACTTTTCCAAAAGTTATTTCTATCTTTGCAGAAAGAATTATTAAATATGGAAGCAAAAGAAATATTACCTCTTGTAACCGTCTATCACAGAAAACTCGCAGAGACATCTCTGTCCTTCAAGAGAAGCCTGTATTCATCGATTAACTGGGATGTAAGGATGCTTGGAATAAAGGGGGAGAAAGGTGTAGGAAAAACCACTCTTATCCTCCAGCATATCAAGGAAACATTCGACAATCCTGACGATGCCCTTTATGTTTCCATGGATAACCTTTGGTTCAAGACGCATTCAGTCATGGACCTTGTCGATCATCTTTATTCTATCGGAGTCAACTACATTTTTCTCGATGAAATCCATAAGTGCCCGGATTGGACAGCAGTTCTGAAGAATCTTTACGACAACTACCCGAATCTCAATGTGGTCTATACGGGTTCATCGATGCTTCAGATAGATAACTCGAAAGTCGATCTCTCCAGAAGGCAGACCTTGTATAGGCTTCATAATCTATCATTCAGGGAATATCTCGAATATGAGGGAATTGCGGCCTTCGAGTCCCATCCACTTGAGGACATCTTGAAGAATCATGTAAAGTATGCAATGGATATCACATCCAAAGTCAAGGTTCTGAAGTACTTCCAGGAATATCTGTCCCATGGAATGTATCCTTTTTATAAGGAATCACATTCAGACTTCCATATAAGGCTGGCTGAAGCGGTCACGCAGACACTTGAAAGTGATCTTCCCGCAGTGGAGAATGTAACCTTTGAAACCGTGCAGAAAGCCGAAAAACTGTTGATGATTACCGCAGAGAGTCTTCCATTTGTTCCTAATGTGAACCGCCTGTGCGAGGCTCTTGGAACGACACGTGACTCATGTCTGAAAATGCTTTATGCCCTTGACCGTGCTGGGGTGATGAACCTCTTGACAGCAGAGCTGAAGAACTACAAGAAACTGGTGAATCCGGACAAGATATTCCTTGGTAACCCGAATATCATGTACGCCCTTGGGGGTAAGACAGAAACGGGTACAATCAGAGAGACTTTCTTTGCAAACCAGGTCGGAGCATATAACACGCTCCAGTATCCTCAGAAAGGAGATTTTTTTGCTTGTGAGAAGTACCTATTCGAGGTAGGTGGAGCCGGTAAGTCGTTCGAGCAGATAAAGGACGAACCTGACAGTTTTCTCGCTGTCGATGATACCGAAATTGGTATTGGCTCAAGAATTCCTTTATGGTTATTCGGGTTCCTTTATTGATAGCGGCAATTATTCTGTGACATACGTACATAATAAAGCTGAGTATTCCCCCGTGCATAGCTGCGAGCACATTTTGAACCGGACAATGGTCAATATGTTCGGATGTCCTCGTTCGCGCAACGCGCATATCGAGCGCAAGAAAAGCAAGTGCGACTACATACTTGATACCTGCCCGACAGACGAACAGGTAGCCGCCATTGAGGCAAAGGTCAACGAGGTGATATCTGCAGCCATGCCAGTCATGATTGAGTTCATGACAAGGGACGAAGCTGCAAAGATAGTAGACCTCAGCAAGCTTCCGGATGATGCTTCAGAGACTCTCCGAATCGTAAGCATTGGTGACTATGACGACTGCGCCTGCATAGGTGCGCATGTTCAGAACACGTCGGAGATAGGGGAGTTCCGGATTATCAGCCATGACTTCAATGAGGGCATCTGGCGTGTAAGATGGAAGGTTATTTGAAAACAGGCAAGCGAGTCAGTCACTTCCATTAAGTGAATGGCAAAGTAAATAATCAGAAGGATCTTGTACTAAAACTCGTAATCGTCTATCTGATAGTTTATTACTTCGAGCCAATAACCATCGTTGAGTTCGTACCGCAGACAGAGTCCAGTCTTGGGGTCCGCCCAGACCTTTGCTTGCTGCGGCCAACGTTTGTGGCTGTCATAGATGTTGCACTTGATGCCACAGATGGTGCCGGTGCCGACGTAATCTTTCTTCAGAGTCTCCTCGCCACCGATGGTACCAAAGCTCTGACGGTAGTGACGGCGGAAGGTCTCCTCGAAGTAGGCTAAGCCTCCGAGATCGTCTGAGAACACATTCCATAGGCCTCCGGCCTCTTCGATAAGTTCCATACGGCCTTCGAAATAATCTTTGTAATACTCGTGTGAAGTCATCATTGAATATTCGCTGCCGTCGAATTCGTCGTCATCGACCCACCACTGACTGTAACTGTCGCTCTTCCAGGCGTATGTCTCTTCCTTGTCGTTATATCTGTGGGTGATGCCGTCTCCGTCGCGCTTCGAGTATGTGTAGTTTAAGTACACATTGTTCCTGCGCTCGATGTATCCGTGGTCGCCGTTGCTGTCCTTCCACTCGAAGCGATAACCGGTTGGGGTCTTGAACTCTTGACTTGTTGTCGGTTGCTGAGGACGTTCGAGGGTGCCGGGGTCCGGCTGAGGCTTCGCTTCCTCTTCTTCTTTCTCTATCGTAAAATCTGTCCTCGGCATAGCCGTGACATGCTCGCCGAAGATGTCCACGGTCGGCACTGCCGTATAGGTTTCACCTTCTTCAAACCCGGAGAAATGGTTGCGCATGTTGACCGGGTCGCTCCAATAGCTGCCGCCGTCGTAATACTTGATCGGCGTGCCGCCGTAAAGGATGTCGATGCCGGTGCTGACAGGGAAAATCAGCTCGCGTGTGACATTTGTCGCGACGCCGACATTCTCCTTCCTCGCCGGGGCGACTGTCGGCTGGGTGTAAAGCGGCACGAAGTAGCGGTCGAGTCCAAGGATCGAGAACGGTAGTTTCGGCATCTTGGTGGCGCCTACCGCCTTCTGCAGGACGCGGAGATTGGCGCTGATCTGACCGGCGAGAGAGACGCTTATCTTGCTGTCCTTGATGACATCGTATGCGCAGTTGACCACGCCCGCTGTGTTGATATCCAGAGTAACTTCGGCCTTGGGGCCTATGTCGAATACAGGGCCGAGCTTGAACAGTCCTCCCGTCATCTGGATGCTCGGGAGAATGGTCATGCCCGCATGGACTGTGCCTTCTGCCTTGACGTCAGGCACAGTCGCTTTCGTGCTTCCCTTGAAACTCGGCTTGAAGCTGACATCGCCGTCGCAGTATGTCAGGTGAAAGTTTGCGACAGCAGTGGCGGTCGCTCCCACTGTGATCGAGCCTTTGATCTCGGCTTCGATAAACGGAATCATGTCGAGACCGACAGCAACAATCGGGCATGCCGGGATGACGACCTTGGCCATAGGGGTGATTGAAGGTCCTTCATGACGTTTTGTGCCACCGCTACCACCTACGCTGAGAGAGGCGGAGGCGGCGGTCTCGACCTTCAGGTCAACCACAATCTTCGACTTGTCGGTCTCATTGAGTTTGACGATACCGACGTTGAACTCTGGGTCGATGTCGGTATCGACGGCCACGGAGACACCGCCATAGCTGAGGCTCAGATTGATGCCGTGGAGACTTATTCCGATCTCCTGATCCTTTGAATCGTTCTGAGGAGCGAAAGGGCCCTTGACTCGCCAGTCTGGGTCGGTGTCGGCGTATGCCAGATAGTCTTGCCCCTTTGTAGGGGTAAATTCGGTGTGGAGCACAATTCGTTCGTAGATGTCGTCTATGCCGACCGGCTCGGTCCTGCAGGAGTAGCCGTCAGTCGCGATGACGCGTCCGGCAAATCCTTCTGGCAGAGCGTTGTCCATCTCGTCGCAGTAAAGGATGTCGTCCTTCTCAGGCTTCATGTCTGCCGGGAGGTTTTGGGCGAATACGATAGTGCCGTCCTCCACCGAGACGGCCTCGATGTATGGTTCATAAGGCTTGAGAATGATGACCTTCTGGTCATAGACCGTGCTGAAGGCGTGAACTCCGACGCTGTCGACCGACGACAACGGAATCTTGTAAAGGCTGTCAGCTGTCGCCACCTCCAATATGTCGCCATTGTGCGACATTTGCTGTATATTACTCTGACTGAATGCGTTGAACTCTCCGTCGTTACGGTAGATATAGACGGATCTGTCTTTCTCCTTGGAGTAGTCGGCTGTATTTATGACTCCTTTGACAGACTTCCCGTACTCGATCCTCTGCACATGGTCAAGACTGTAACGCCTGCCTCCGACCACCATCTCTGCCCCACGGAACCTCACCTCAGGCATATCTGCAAAGACATCCACGGATCCGTTAGTCTTCACCACCGACATTCCGCTTCCTTCACTGGTTGTCGCCTCCGGTTTTGTCTGATCTGGTGCCGTATCATGATGCCCTATATGTGCGGTGCACACTGTCCCGGACGCGACAAACAGCACTGTCACCAGTAGTGCGTCAAATATTCTATTCAGCTTGATTTTCATTTTATCTATACGAATAGCTGCTATTTCCTGATGAACTCGACGCGGCGGTTCTGGGCGCGGCCTTCTTCGGTCTTGTTGTCGGCAACAGGTTCGTGGCTGCCTTTGCCCACTGCCCGGAGGTTCCATTCATCAACACCGAGTTTCACAAGCTCGGCCACGATGGCCTCGGCGCGCTGCTGGCTCAGAGGGTCATTGACCTTGTCGGAACCCTGGTTGTCGCAGTGGCCCTGGACCTCGAAACGTACTTGAGGATTCTTTTTCATATAGTCTGCAACTGCCTGTATGTCAGCCATAGACTCAGGCTTGAGAGTGGCCTTGCCGGTCTCGAAGAGGATATTGTTGGTCACGAATTTTCCGGTCTCCTGCATGGATTTCTCTACCGCAGTAAGGTCTGAAGCGTTGCGCTCATAGAGTTCCGCGCCTGCTGTGCCGAGGCGCACGTTGGAAATACAGCAATACGGATAGTCATTACTATTATAATAGCAGAATTCAACATACTTCGGAGCGATTACATTAGGAGCGTTGATGACGCGCTTGCCGTTGATATAGACCTTCATCGCGCGCTGGTTGAATGACATGGCAAAATGGTTCCATCCGGTCTTCATTCCGGTGATCTTTCCTGTGTTGTCCAGGTCAAGAATCTCAGCTTCAACAGAGCCCTTTTCAGGCTTCTGAAGTCTGTATCTTACACTGTTGCCACCTCCCAGATTTGGAGCCCACCATATCAGGATGTCGCCGCAATACTCACTGGAATCGTCACCTCCATAATATTCTGTATAAGTGTTCAGGCCCTGTCCGCCGTTCTTGAGCGCGATATCCAGGGACATCTGGCCACCATTGTCAGCCGGTTTTGACAGGTAGTAGTCAAATTCAAGGGTGAACTCCTCCGGAAGATAGCTGTACTGGTCCTTCTCCATAAGAGGATATATTCTGCCGCCATCACCGTCAAACTTAATGACTTTCCTGCCGCCGAGGTCCGTTACGCCCACGCTTCCCGCGCTTGCATCCCACTTGCTCGGGAATTCTCCCAACTTCTCACCTTCAAGGTTATCCTCGAACAGGACAATGCTGCCTGGAACGAAATCATTCTCCTCGCTGCTCATCGCTGCATTCTGGAACTCCGGCGCCTCTTGTCCGGAAATATCGGATATATCCTGACCGGACTGTCTTTTAGAGTTGGAGTTTTTGTCTTTCTTTGAGGTGGTCTTATCGATAGCGCCATTGATGGCGTTCTCAATCTTGTTGCCTACAGCGTTCTCCGCTGCGTTCTTCGCGCGCTCGGTGAGACGTCCGAGAATATTCTGCGCGTCAGCGCTGCCGCATGCGAGGGCGGCAAGCACGGCTACTGTAAAAAATCTACTTTGGTTCATATCATTTATGTATTAGATTATTCTTTCATCTTTGAGCTTTGCCACGAGTTCGGCAAAGTTTGCCGCGCCAACCCTCTTAAGCATCCTCTTCCGATACCATTTGACGGTTTCCGTGCTGAGGTGCATAGCCTCAGCAGTCTGCTGGACCGAACATCCTTTTGCCGCATATGAGGCAATGGCTATTTCTTTCTCCTTAAGTTCTATCATCTTTCTCGTTATCTTGTGCAATTATCTATATTTCAGACAGAAAAAACACCACCCCGCGGAGTAATATTCAAGTTTGTTCCCACTCCCAGGGGTAGAATTACACATAAATACGGCATAAAAGGAGGCTACCATGACGGAATTTGACTACTTTTGCTTATACATATTCCATCATGACAAAGACAATTAAATACATATTTGCATTTGCGCTTTCCGCAGCTATTTCAATATCTGTCCATGCTGACAACAGCAAGTATATCGACCATCGTGGCCATAACCTGGACTCACTTGAAATAGCCGCGGCCAAGTGGACGGCAGATAAAATCGAAGAGGCCAGCGACGAAGAACTGCTCCGGCTCGTATATACATGGCACGATCTGATGTTGGGGTACCTCAATATCAATCCCGAACTTTGCATGTTTTATGGACGGAAGGTTTTCAACACCAGCGCACGAAAAGGCTGGAAAGCCATGACTTGGGCTTCGGCCAAAGTAATAGGACAACTTTTCTGGGCCAAAGAGCGATATGACAGCGCAACGTTCTACTATAACAGGGCTATGCAGACCATAGAAACGATGGAAGTGGGTGCTGTCGGTATTGACAGGCCAGAAGGCATTAGCCAATTTGACATCGACAACGGTCTCAGTGCCATGTACGGTACCATCGGCAACCTGTACAGCATGCAGGACAGCACTGATCTTGCCATGGAGTATTATGCCAAAGCAGGAGAAATCTTCGAAAAGAACGGCTGGAAGAACGCTTTGTCCAACC
Organism: Bacteroidales bacterium UBA1736; assembly: GCA_002315825.1. Lineage (GTDB taxonomy): Bacteria > Bacteroidota > Bacteroidia > Bacteroidales > UBA932 > Cryptobacteroides. The sequence goes on from DCIC01000102.1 coordinate 7,631, forward strand.
TACATTACAACATGGCTGAAACCTGGCTGGATGACGGCGAGGTGCAGAGGGCAAGATCAGAGTATAATACTGCTTTGTCCTATGCTGTACAAGCAGGTGATTCTTTGCTGGTAGCGAACAGCACCGCCGGGCTTGGTCGTCTAGAGCTGAGCCAGGGACACTTGCGCAAAGCCATCAGACATCTGGATGAAGCAAACCGGTACTATTCCGCGCACAATGATGAAGAATGGTCCGCTCTTCTGGAGAATATAGACTATGCCAACCAGATCTTGCGTCTGCAGAAGCGCCAGGCTAAGATTGGGATGGTCGTGTCCATTATTGCCATTCTACTGCTGATTGTGAGTGCATTGATTGCCGGGCATATGCGCAAGTTGCGCAAGCAGAAAGCCCAGACTGACGCCGTGCTGGCGGAAACTATTGAAGAACTGACACCGTCAACGCTTCCATCCGATATCAAGCTGAACGACAGGGAACTTCAGGTTCTCAAACTGGTCGCAGACGGCCTCTCAGTCAAGGAGATTGCCGACAAGGTCTGCCTCAGTCCCGAGACCGTAAAGTGGTACCGCAAGAAACTTCTGGCCAAGTTTGATGCGAAATCGTTTATTGTTCTGATCAGCAAAGCCAGGCAAATGGGCATATTGCAATAATAGGTTGACATGTTATAGTATAATTTGGGGGATAGGCTAAATTGTATTATATGGAACTAGATGTAAGAAGTGTGTCAAAATCGCCCGTGCACAGCGCTGAACATATTTTGAATCGAACGATGGTCAATATGTTCGGATGTCCGCGTTCACGCAACGCGCATATTGAGCGCAAGAAGAGCAAGTGCGATTATATCCTTGACTCATGTCCAACGGAAGAGCAGGTCGATGTCATCGAGGCGAAGGTCAACGATGTTATAGCTGCAGCGATGCCTGTTACCATCGAGTTCATGAGCAGGGAAGAGGCGGCAAAGATAGTCGACCTCAGCAAACTCCCGGAGGATGCGTCTGAGACGCTTCGCATTGTCCGCATCGGCGACTACGACGACTACGCCTGCATAGGCGCGCATGTACAGAACACCTCGGAGATAGGGGAGTTCAAGATCATCAGCCATGATTTCAATGACGGAATCTGGCGCGTAAGGTGGAGAGTTGTAAAAGACTAATGCCTACTCGGTCCTTCCGGTTCTGATGAAATGACCTTCCTGCACGGCAGCGAAAAATGCTACCGCCATCACGATGCCACCAGCTATCTCCAGGGAAATCCAGCTGATGGTGATTGGAAGTAGGAACAGCAACAGTCCTGTGAGCTTGTTTGCGATCGTGTGAAGCATGACAATTTTCTTGCGGCAGATTATTCCGGAAAGCATGTTTGCCGCTTTCGTGAAGGCAATGACTCCTATGCCGATCCACATCCATGCTGTGATCTCAAGCCTCGGGAGGAATACAACAGCCGCTGCAATGACAAACACCAGATCAGCAATGCTGTCAATGATTGCCCCCTTACGGCTGCTTGCGTTCATCTTCCTCGAGATTGGACCGTCGATCATGTCCGACACGCCGCACCAGATATAGATAGTCCAGAATATGGGGCTACCATATGCAGCAATCAGAAGAGCAATGGCCGTCAGTCCTCGTGACGCAGAGATGATATTCGGAATATTCTTTACTGTCATAATGCCCTAACCTCCTTCATTGCAGCCGTAGACACATCATGAGTCTCGATCAGCAGGGGGCTCTTGTGATAGGGGACTATCCTGACAGATACCGATGAGTGTCTCTTCTTGGACTCGATACATTGAAGAATCAAATCGGGATTCGCTGACTTTGGTCCCGGCTCACGGTCGAAGTTCTGGATATAGGCTGCGTTCGTGAGGAATACGATGTCAGAGGATTCAGGAAGTTCATCCATCAGCTGAACCATCAGAGTCAGCATCATCCTGAACTCTGTTGTATGCAGGTCAGCTATCTGCTTCCTGTCAATCACCCTCCCATCAAGTTCAATGACGGCAGCAGCGGCTCCGGCTCTTTCCTTGTGGCCGTAGTCGCATGATCCTCCGATCCAGATGCAGTATGTCCCTGCTTCTACCTTCATTCTGACAAAGCCTCTTCTTCGGTAATTTCAACAAAGCGGGGTCCTGAGTATGAGTCACGTTCCACTGAGGAAAAGAACATGTCCTTTGGACGGACCCATGTCCCGTGTTCCCCATACAGAGCCTGATAGACGACAAGTTCACGCGAAGGGTCTTCGCTGTCCCTGGCAATGTGGAGGAGCCTGTACTTCCCGCCCTTGAAATGTCTATAGTATTTACCTGTATCAGCCATGGCGCCATTGATAGATGGGCAAATTTAAGGATTTTGTGAAATTGCATATGCGGGAGTTATGAAGATATGCTGAAGATCCGCATGAGAGGAAACCTTTCCGAAATCCGGCATCGCTCCGATCGGCTTAAAGCATCTCTTGATTATCGCACAGGAAATACCTACCTTAGTGGCGGAGTCCTGATTCTTGGACTCCCTTGCTATTACCCTCGCTTATACGCAGGGTTTCAACCCCGATTCGCAGTGACTGCGCTTCGGGGTTTCTTCCTAAATGTCGATAGTCATAAGCTGCTCTATGTCCGCCAGGCAGGTTAGGTGTGACTGCTCGACCATGTCCCCGCGGTTCGCCACATTGCCGGACAAGATGCTGTGCGTGCATCCGGGAAAGATCCGTCCCATGATTACACCTGACTTCTTGAACTGTATCCCGGTCCGAATGCCTTCGCACATCCTACATACCGTTATTTGCAAAACCGGTGTCATGTTATGCTTTTGAATCCATTTGCATACAGTTGACTCTATCTGAACTCATGTTAAATAAAAATGAAATTATGACAAATAATTTGCGATATGTTAAGTAAAAATAATACCTTTGTTAAACAATACTATAAAAGTAGAGCAAGTATGTATATTGACAAGGGTGAAAAAAGCGCAAAAGTTGAGAAGATTGAGGAACTGAGGAAGCGGGAGGACCTCATGTTCGTCGGGTTGAAGAGATACCTGGAGGAAAACGTAGGGGACTATCTGGATCCTGACCAGATAGACACGCTAGCGGACATGCTCCGCGAATGCAGGACCAGGAGGGGAGGAAACACCTTCCCTGCCGAACTGGTGAGGGTGATATCGGAGGATACGGACATCAGGCATCTGGTGGTTCCCATGCGCAAGCTCCGCAAGGACGAGATGGCGACGCTGATGTATAACCTTTCCCCGTACTCGATGCTGTCGCGCAAGAACGTGGCGATCATGTGCAAGGAATGCTTCCCGAACCTGTTCGCATCGCTGGGAACGATAAACTCCATGTTCACGAGATATGGAAAGCCGGCACTGACCAACGCCGGCCATCACACGAAGGTAAGGGTGGAGATCATGGATCCTGACACCCTTGAAGACTATCTGTATAAACTGGGAAACGAATATGGCAGCGCAGAATGATGAAAGGAAGGAAAGGGTAGTCCTCGAGGACGTGCCTGCGATGATGTCCACGCTTCTGAAGAGGATGGACAGTCTCAAGGAACAGGTGGACAGCGTACTGGTTCTGGCCCAGGAATCCATCAAGGCGAGGGAGTCCGGACGCAGGACGATGAATGCGAAGGAGGTCTGCGAGATGCTTGGCATCAAGCAGGGTTCGCTGTATCATATGACCAGCGAGGGTAAGATTCCATGCTACAGAGCTGGTGGCAAGTTGGTGTTCTTTGAATCGGAGATCATCAAGTGGGTTGAAAAGAGAAGGAAGATGAGCGATACTGAGGCAATCAACATGGCTGACGAGTATCTCAGGAAGCATTTCTGATCACATCCATAATCGCTCTATTACAACTATATTTAGTTATTCCGCGAGTCTTTATTAAAAATAAAGGTTTTCGGAATTATTTATTTGCGTCTGTGAAAGTGAATATGGAAGAAAAGATTTTAATATTTACATCTAGACAACAATTCATTGTAGAATCCAGCCAACAAATATTCATAATAGAGTAAGACATGGATTTATACCGAGAAGGACCATTTTGTTTTTATAAAGAGCAAGGCATAGTTAAAGAAAGCTGAATTCGATTCTGAAGTGCAACGCTTGTAGTTGAGCAAAGAATATGTGATCATATCTTTGCTTTCATGACAAGAACAGCGACAGAAGATGGGATATAAGCATTTGACAAGAGAGCAACGTTATACCATAGAAGCGTTGTTTCAGACTCCGATGAGTCTGCGGGAGATCGGTGAGGTCATCGGCGTCAGCAAGGGAACGATAAGCCGTGAGATAAGGCGCAACTGCGATATGCGTGGGCATCATCGCTACAGGTGGCAGCTGGCGCAGAAGAAGTACGAGCGCCGGATGAAGACCAGAATGCATTTCTTGAAGTTCTCTGATGAGATGAAGCGTACCGTTCGCAGGTTCATAGTGTATGGACAATACAGTCCTGAGCAGATCTGCGGGCGTTTCAGGCTTGAAGGGAAAGAAGCCGCCCCTCTGGCCAGCACGTCGATAGAGGCGCTGTTGCAATACAAGGACAAGATACATACAATTACGGCTGACAATGGAAAGGAATTCGCCCGTCACAAGGAGATTGCTAAAAGACTCGATGCGGAGTTCTATTTCGCGAGGCCGTACCATTCCTGGGAACGGGGCGCCAACGAGAACATAAACGGGCTGCTACGCCAGTACATCCCTAAAGGTACGGATTTCAGTGAGCCTGCTGACGAGAAGATTGCGGAGATTGAATGGAAGTTGAACAGCAGACCCCGCAAGTCACTCGGCATCTGACTCCTATTGAATATTGTAAATTAATGTTTAACTTTGAATTTGGAGTGCGTTCAAAATAGAATTCACGTAACCTGATAACACTGAAACAACACAAACCAATTTAATCAATAAATTCTATGCTTTTTCACGTTTACGGAGAAATGGCTATCTATCAGTGGATTACGATGTTCGCAGTTCTCGGTGGCCTGATCCTTCTCAACGAGTTCGCCCGTAAAACAAAACTTGGCGGCTACATCACAATGTTAGCCGTTCCTGCAATCCTTACAGTTTATTTCGTAGCGCTTCAGATCGGCAACGCCATGGGTCTCGAGTGGGCAGTAAAGAACCAGACCATCGTCTACATGAACGGATGGTTCCACTATGCGAAGCTTTATGCCGCTCTCACCGGCTGCATCGGCTTCATGATGATCAAGTACGGCTGGGGCATCGGCAAACAGCACTGGTTCAAGCCATTCCCATTCATCATCGTTGCAATCAACATTCTCATCGCAGTCGCTTCAGACTTCGAGACCGCTATCAAGGGCTGGAACTGCTGGTTCCTCTCAAACGAGGACGTATGGCTCTACGGTGGCTGGCACAATGTGATGAACGGCATCGCAGGTATACTCAACATCTTCTGTATGACCGCATGGTGGAGTGTTTACTCTTCAAAGGACAAGACCGACATGCTCTGGCCGGATATGACCTGGGTTTACATCGTTGTCTATGACGTATGGAACTTCGCCTACACCTACAACTGCCTTCCTACACACTCATGGTTCTGCGGTATCGCACTTCTTCTCGCACCTACCATCGCAGCAATCTGCTGGAACAAAGGTGGCTGGATCCAGAACCGTGCAAACACCCTTGCAATCTGGTGTATGTTCGCACAGGTTTATCCTCTTTTCCAGATCACTTCTACCGACGGCACCGTTGCCAGCAAGTGGGCAACTCTTCCTACCCTCTACGCCGACGGCACTCTCAACGGCATCGTAGAAGGTGGCAGCGCAAATGCAGACCCAACTGCAATGACCGTTGTTTCCGCATGCGCCCTCATAGTGAACATTATCGCTCTGAGCTACATAATCTATCAGGCCAAGAAGCGTCACATCAACCCTTACAAGGAAGACGTCTTCGTCAACCAGAAGTACTACAAGGACGCCATCGCCCGCGCAGACATCTAGTAGATTTCACTGAAAGACCGTTCACAATAACAGCGTCCGATTTTCCCGGGCGCTGTTTTGCTACCTATCAGCAAGGAACATAGACATAAACAAGCCCAGAATACAATGAGTTTGATAATTAATTGCTAATTTTATCGCGATATTCGGGAATCCCAGAAAGGTAAAATACATACGACCATAGGGTTTGAAATAACTGATAATAAAAATAAATGAAAAGAATAATCCTGATAATATTGACGGTGCTTCTTGCCGGGACGGTCGCAATGGCAAGGCAGGCGGCGGTCATGGTGAGCGGTTCGGGCATAAAAAGCACCGTGATACCTGAGGACGAAGATATTATGAAAGCCTGCCCAGAGTTGCGCGGAGGGAGTGTCACTTATAAAGACGAAGCGGATCTGGAAGCAAAAATCAGTCAGATCGAAGAATACTTTGCCGATCACAAACTGAGCAAAACCTACAAACTGACGTTCTGGGACAAAGATACAAAGAGCGTCGTCGGAGAAGTCTCCATCGGACGTGGCGCCCGTAAACCAGCGACAGGCAGCGACACCAAGGACCATCTTCTCATGGGCATACTTGCAGCGGCTGCAGCTCTGGTGTTCCTGTTGCTATTCCTGCTCGTCAACAAAGCCCGCAAAGGCGTATTGTCATCCTTGTTTGGGAGCATATTCTTGCTTTGTGCAGTGGCCTCAGGCATATTGGCTATCATACTTCTGGCCACCATCGGTCTCAAACTCCTCCTCGCCGTGGTGGGCATCACGGGATTCTTTGCAATTCTGCTGTTAATCTTCCTAAGTGGCGGCCACACCAAGGAGTGGAGAGAGAACGAGCGCAGAAAGGCCGAAGAAAGAAACCATATAATTGACATCATGGCGCAAAATCCGAATCCCGGTCAGGAGGGTTACACCGTACGCGGCAAGTACTTCTCATCTTTTGATTTAGCTCGCACATACGCTGACTCGATTGGAGCCAAGCCTGACGAAATCGTCGAGTGGAGAAAAATGAGGTAGCATAATGACTCGCGCCTGTAACTATGTAGAGTTAAGTTGGTGCGCAAAAAAAGATGCTTCATATGATATGCACGGGATAG
>DCIC01000049.1:0-1174 GCA_002315825.1 Bacteroidales bacterium UBA1736
ACACCTTTTTTCTTTACTTCCAAAAATATCTCTACTTTTTTGCTGTTTTTTTAATGTTTTTTCTGTTTTTCAGCTATCTCCACAGCCGTTTTTCATCAAGCATCCAAAGTAAGTCACTTTTCTACAGCCATTTACCATTCAGCCCCTGTTTGAACCCTTTCCAAAAGCCCACGAAGCGGCCTATTTTATGAGCCGAAGGGAAATACGCGAACGATCGATATCGACCCCGATGACCGAAACACGGACGTGCTCGTGAAGCTTCACAACCTTGGACGGGTCCACAAAGCCCTGCCCACCTCGGCCACCTGACATTCCACGCCCTCCTGAGCGGTTCTGCCCCATCTGAGATACGTGCACAAGACCATTCTCGTGCAGACCGATATCCACGAACGCACCAAAATTCGTAATGTTGGTCACGATGCCCGGAAGCTCCATCCCGGGAACGAGATCCTCGAGCGAATGGATATCTTGGGCAAACTCAAAGACTTGTGCAGCCTCGCGCGGATCACGTCCTGGCTTGACCAGCTCCTTGAGAATATCATTGACCGTCGGAAGGCCAAACTTCTCATCCACAAAATCCCCGGCCTTGATCCGGGAGCACAGCTCACTGTTGCCCACAAGCTCCTTTGTGCTCACTCCCAGCGAAGATGCCATCTTGTCCACGACACAATACGCCTCGGGATGTACTGCCGAATTGTCAAGAGGATTGGCCGCATTCTCCACTCTGAGAAAACCGGCGCACTGCTCGAAAGCCTTCGCTCCCAATCGAGGCACCTTCTTAAGCTGCGAGCGTGACGTAAATCCGCCATTCTCAGATCGATACTTCACAATGCTGTCCGCAAGGGAAGGCCCTATTCCTGCAACATAACTGAGCAGATATGGACTTGCAGTGTTAACATTCACACCTACACTATTGACGCACGACTCCACGGTATTGTCAAGCTTCTCCTTGAGCAGAGACTGATCCACATCGTGCTGATACTGACCGATCCCCAGATTTTTCGGATCTATCTTCACAAGCTCCGATAGAGGGTCCATCAAACGCCGTCCGATGGACACAGCGCCGCGTACCGTCACATCCTCATCCGGAAACTCCTGACGTCCCACCTCTGATGCCGAATAAATTGAAGCCCCATCCTCACTCACCGTCCACACCGCGCAGCCTTGGGGCAAC
>DCIC01000049.1:1329-3239 GCA_002315825.1 Bacteroidales bacterium UBA1736
TAAATAATCTCGTGGTGGAGCAATTCCCCGTGCTCTCCAAGACAAGCAAGCTTGCAGCCATTCCTGAAACCGGGGTCAATGGCAAGAGTCCTCTTTGGCCCCACCGGAGGTGAGAGCAGAAGCTGCCTCAAGTTCTCGCCAAACACATTAATTGACTCAATATCAGCCTTTTCCTTAGCCTCTTTAAGTATCTCATTGGAGATGGACGGCTCCAATAGACGCTTATACGAATCCGCAACAGCGAGCTCCATCTGCTCTGCGAGCGACTTGGAAGGATACGAATGTTCCTTGCAGAAGTCATAATACATTTTCTTTGTGCAGCGCTCCGCCTCGACATCGAAATCTACGGACAGGAAACCCTCATTGTGCGCACGCAGAATCGCAAGCAAATTGTGCGAAGGGATGTCGCGCACCGGCGAAGAAAAATTGAAATATGTCCTGTATTTGTCGGCCTCGCCGGACTCCTTGGCGCCCTTCGAAAGCCTCGATTGGATCCTTCTCGATCTGAAAATGCCCCTCAGGGTGTCTCTCACTGAGGCTGTCTCGCTCAAGCGTTCTGCGATGATGTCGCGCGCTCCGGCCAATGCATCCTCCACCGTGGGCACTTTGTCGTTGAGAAAGCGACGCGCCTCGGCTTGGACATCCGAGCATTTGACGTTGAACATCTTATCGGCAAGTGGCTCAAGCCCAGCCTCTTTTGCAATAGTTGCGCGGGTGCGGCGCTTGGGCTTGTATGGCAAATACAGATCCTCGAGCTCCGAGGAGACGACGCATTTCTCGATCTTTTCCCGGAGCTCTTCGGTCAATGCTCCAGCTGCGCCGATGGTCTCGAGAATTGTGGATTTGCGCTTTTCCATCTCCGCGTAAACATCTACATAGTGCTTGATTTCAGCGACTTGCGCATCGTCAAGACCGCCGGTTTTCTCCTTACGGTAGCGACTGATAAATGGTACAGTTCCGCCCTCTTCTATTAGTTCGGCGCAATTCTCGACTTGCCAGGCGCGGATATTCATTAGCTCCGCTACATAATTGCTGTATATTTCTTTCATAATGTTCTTTTGATGTATGGGGTCTTTTGTATCGGGGTTTCTTATCATTCCCAAGCGGAGACAAAGATACAAAAGACCTCGCTAGTGACAAATAATCAAAATCATTTGTTATCTTTGTAAAGATGGACAAGAAACTAGTCATAATCCCTACATATAATGAAGTAGAGAACATAGAGAATATTTGCCGCAAAGTATTCTCTCTGGATCTGGGGTTTGACATACTCGTAATCGATGACAATTCTCCCGACGGCACTGCCGCCAAAGTCATCGGTATGCAGGCCGAATTTGATGGCAGACTCCATCTTGTGCAGCGGGAAGGCAAGCTTGGCCTCGGTACCGCCTATATTCTCGGCTTCAAATGGGGACTTGATCACGGATATGACTATATTTTCGAGATGGATGCCGACTTCTCTCACAACCCTGACGACCTTCCAAGGCTATATGATGCCTGTGCTCTTGAGGGCGCTGATATGTCTATCGGCAGTCGGTACTGCAACGGCATCAGTGTAGTCAACTGGCCTTTGAGCCGGATACTCATCTCCTATTTCGCCTCAAAGTACGTCCGGACCATATTGCATTTTAAGATATGTGACAGTACTGCCGGTTTTGTGTGCTACAGCAGGAAAGTCCTTGAGGCAATAGATTTGGACAACATCAAGATGAAAGGTTACGGCTTCCAGATTGAAGTCAAATACACCGCCTTCAAGAAGGGTTTTGCCATCAAAGAAGTCCCCGTCATCTTCATCAACCGCAAGTTCGGCGTGTCCAAGATGTCCAGCGGTATTTTTGGCGAGGCCTTCTGGGGTGTCATCGCCCTCCGCTTCCGCCGCTCCTTCTAGCCCGCCGCTCCTTCTTGGTTGC
>DCIC01000049.1:3362-15569 GCA_002315825.1 Bacteroidales bacterium UBA1736
CTGGTGATGTCTTTGAGGACGGAACGATAGGCGATAAGGATACGGGACTTAGAGATAAAGCCCGAATAAAGATTGTCACCGTGAAGGACAGGCAGACGCCACTCCTCAGTGCGGTCAAACTTATCTAGCACAGAAGAAATATTCTCGTCCTCAGTCACGACAATATCAGAGCGCCGCATAATATTCCTGACATAAAGCTTGTCATAGAGGTCGTCCCGGAACATATACTTGCGCAGCACATCGATATCAATAAAGCCCTGATAATGCCCTCCCCCATCCAGAACCGGGAAAATGGCCGCAGTACTCTGCGTGATGACAGGCATAATATCACGCAAAGAAGCATCAATATCAATATGAGGATATTTGTCCTTTACCAAGTCCCTGGTTTTCATCAAAGTAAGTACTGCCTGATCGTTATCGTGAGTGATCAGCGCACCATTCATAGCAATACGCTTGGAATAGATAGAATACTTCTCAAAAATCCTGGTCACCCCATACGAGACCGTAGAAGCAATAATCAGAGGAGCAAGGAGCTCGTACCCGCCGCTGATCTCAGCAATGAGGAAAATGGCAGTCATCGGAGCCTGCATCACACCTGCCATCATCGCAGCCATCCCCACAAGAGCAAAATTCTGCTCCGGAACGGAAATCGAGCTGCCCGCAAGGAGAAGATTGAGCACCCGGGCAACAAGAAATCCCAATATCGCCCCTTCAAACAGCGTGGGTCCGAATGTACCTCCGACTCCGCCTCCGGAGTTAGTGAGGGTCATCGCCACTACTTTTACGAAGAATACCAATACGAGGATGAGCGGAAGGCCCCAGGCAAAGCCGTCAAACAATCCAAGCAGCGGTGAGGAGGACTCGTCCCAGCTGATCCCCTGAAGGAGGTTGCCCAGCGAATCATAGCCCTCACCATAGAGGACGGGAAATGCGAAAATCAGAATCCCGAGAAGAAGGGCGCAGGCAGCCCACTTCACGAAAACATTGTGGCGGAATCTGCCGAGATAATCCTCAAGTGAGAGGGTCACTCTTGTAAAATAGAGGGAACCGAATGCCGCAACCACGCCAAGGATGAGGTAGAAGGGCACATTTATCATTCTGAACGGGATAAGGGTGCAGTGAAAAGGCAGGCTGAGCCCCGTAAAGAGATACGAAACCAATGTCGCCGATATCGTGCTCAGAAGCAGCGGCAGAAGGGACGACATAGAGAGATTGAAAAAGAGAATCTCCACCGTGAAGATGAGGCCGGCAAGAGGGGCTTTGAAAATACCCGCCAGTGCGCCTGCCGCCCCACAACCCAGCATCAATGTCATATCCTTGTAGGAGAAATGCATCCACCGGGCGAAATTTGATCCGATGGCCGCTCCTGTATAAACAATGGGGGCCTCAGCTCCAACGGAGCCTCCGAAGCCGATGGTGAAGGTACTTGTGAGGACCGAAGACCACATATTGTGGGGCTTGATCCGGGATTCGTTCTTCGAAACGGCAAGGAGGACTTTGGTGACTCCGTGACTGATATTGTCCCGGACAAGGTATCTGACAAGGAGAAGGGAGATAAGCATTCCCAGCCCGGGAAGCACAAGATATATCCAGCCGACAGTGGCGGATGCCACTATGGCCGACGCGACTCCTTTGGCAGAACGGATGAGCCAAGTAAGCAGAACTGCCGCAAAACCCGATGAGAGGCCTACGGCAATTGAAAGGATGGTCAGCTTGTTTTTGTCTGAAAGCTTGTCGATGAATGTACTAAGCATCAGAAGAGTCTTCTTCCCCACCATACTGGGAAATGTTGTCATCAGGAAGAGCCTCGTCCTCTCCCGCTGTGTCGGGAGCTCCGGCTACCTGCTCGTTCTCAGCCTCCTCTTCACCCTCGAGCCATTTTTCTATATCGTTGATATCATCGGTCTTCACCTTGATCTTTACGAGGTAGATGGCATCAGGTATCTCAATAGTGACAGCGTAGAAGGGAGTACCGTCGGGCTTGGTGTACTTGGTCAGATCAGGGAGGTAATCGCTGAAACCTTTGGGGTACTTTTCCTCAAAGGCCGAGGCAAGCTCTTCCGACATATTCTCGTAACTTACTACGTGGTGTTTTTTTCTTTCGATAGCCATATCTGAAGTTATTTCATTTCGGCTACAATATTAGAACAATTTTTCAATAGAAAATAGTCTGCAGTCTATTTCTTTTTGAAAAAATATGATTTTTGAGCTTTTTTGCGTTCGGGGTCAGTCTCGACAAATACATTCTTCATCGTCCTGGGGTCGAGACCAGTGTAAAACATCACTGAGGATGTGGTCATTGGGGTCGGGGTGAAATCCTGGACCTGATCCATCCAAATCCCTTGAAGACCAGGATGCTGCGACAATCTCTGCATATCCTGCACAGTACACCCGGGATGGGATGAGATAAAATAGGGCACGAGCTCGACGTGGGTGTGAGCCTCGCGATTGATGCGGTCAAACTCGTCGCGCAATTTACAGAAAAGGCGGAAGGAAGGCTTGGCCATATATTGAAGGACTTTGTCCTCTGTGTGCTCGGGAGCGACTTTGAGCCGCCCGGAGGTGTGCTCGAGGACAAGTTCTTTGAGATATGTCCTGGCATTCTCGTCCACAAAGCCCTTTTTCTCGTCCAAAATAAGATCGTATCTTACCCCGCTGCCGATGTAGGCGTGCCTTATCCCCTTGACACTCATCACCTGATGGTACATTCCAAGCACTCTGGAGTGGTCCCGGTTCATATTGGGACAGACAGATGGGTAGAGACAGGATTTGCGGCGGCACACTTCGCACAGCTCTTGCTTCTTGCCGTGCATCCCGTACATATTGGCCGTAGGCGCACCGAGATCGGAGATATTGCCGGCGAAGCCCGGCAGCGTTCTCAGCGCAGCGACTTCCCGCACAATGGATTGCTCGCTGCGGCACTGGATGAATTTGCCCTGATGGGCGGCAATTGTGCAGAAGTTGCAGCCTCCGAAACATCCGCGGTGGGTGTTGATGGAGTATTTGATCATATCGTAGGCAGGGATGCGCTTGTCCTTGTATCTGGGATGGGGCAATTTTGTAAACGGCAAATCCCAGAATGAGTCCATCTCAGCCTCGGTCGCGGGAGGGAAGGGCGGATTGATCTGTACATAGCCGTCCCCCACAGGCTCGACGATGACCTGAGGATGCATCATATTGGCGTGAGTCTCAATCTGATGGAAATTCTCGGCAAATGCTTTCTTGTCCCTGCAGCAGAGCTCGAATGAGTGCAGGAAGAGCGCGTCTTTGAGCTTGCTGCGCCCTGTCATCAGGAACGCAAGCTGCGAAATGCGGCGAATGTCGGATGCATTGCGCCCATCTTCGATGGCGCGGGTGAGCTCGAGCATCGGTCTCTCCCCCATTCCGTAGCAGAGATAGTCGGCGCCGCTGTCCACAAGAATCGAGGGGAAGAGTCTGTCCTGCCAATAATCATAATGCGTAAGTCGCCTCAGGGACGCCTCAACTCCTCCGATAACGACGGGGACATCAGGGTAAAGCTGCTTGAGTATCTTGGAATAGACTGTGACCGCATAATCGGGCCTCTGTCCTGCACGGCCGTCAGGGGTGTATGCGTCGTCGTGGCGAAGACGCCTTGCGGCAGTGTAGTGGTTGACCATCGAATCCATTGCTCCGGAGTTGACGGCAAAGTAGAGCCGCGGCGCGCCGAATTTCTTGAAATCACGCAAATCGTCCCTCCAGTTGGGCTGGGGGACGATTGCTATGCGGTATCCAAAATGCTGGAGGTATCTGCTGATACAGGCTGTACCGAAACTGGGGTGATCCACGAAGGCATCCCCTGTAAAGAAGATTATGTCCACATAGTCCCAGCCAAGTTTTTCCATTTCCTTGACGCTGGTCGGGAACATATAGGCAGCCTGTGAGTCCATACTACATCCTGTCGGGAAGTTCGATTCCAAGGATGCCCATCGCTTTGACAAGGACTGATGCCAATGTATCGATCAGCACCAAACGCATACTCAACAGAGTCTGGTCCTCTTCCTTGAGGATGGGTGTATCGTGGTAGTATTGGTTGAACTCTTTTGCCACTTCGTAGGCATAGTTGGCTATCACTGCAGGTGAAAGTGCGGCTGCGGCTTCAGCTATCCGCTGGGGATAGAGATTGAGAAGCTTGACGAGACGCACTTCCTTGGGGCTTAATTCGGCCTCAGCTGCGACATCACCGCTTATGCCTGCCTGCTGAGCTTTCCTCAGAATGCTGCGGATGCGGGCGTGGGTGTACTGGATGAATGGACCGGTGTTGCCGTTGAAATCGATTGACTCCTTGGGATTGAAGAGCATTGTCTTCTTGGGGTCCACTTTGATAATAAAGTACTTGAGGGCACCCAGACCTATCATTCGGTAGAGTCTGTCTTTCTCTTCCTCGCTGAGGCCTTCGAGCTTGCCGGACTCTTCGGATGTAGCTTTGGCCTCTTCGTACATTTTTTCGATGAGGTCATCTGCATCCACCACTGTTCCCTCCCTTGACTTCATCTTGCCTTCGGGAAGCTCAACCATCCCGTATGAGAGGTGGAATATCTGGTCTGCCCAAGCAAATCCAAGCTTGCTCAGTATCAGCTTGAGGACCTGGAAATGGTAGTTCTGCTCATTGCCGACTACGTATATGTGTGAGTCGAGATTGTTCTCGGCAAATCTCCTTTCTGCGGTGCCGAGGTCCTGGGTGATGTACACTGAGGTACCGTCGGAGCGGAGCACGAGCTTGCGATCGAGTCCGTCATCAGTGAGGTCGCACCATACAGAATTGTCGGGGTCCTGGACAAAGGCGCCCATCTCGATTCCCTTAGCCACCAGCTCTTTACCGAGAAGGTAGGTGTCGTGCTCGTAGTATGTCTTGTCGAAAGTAATGCCGAGGGCTTTGTATGTCTGGTCAAATCCGGCGAACACCCAGCTGTTCATTGTCTCCCAGAGAGCGCGCACCTGGGGGTCGCCCGCTTCCCACTTGACAAGCATTTCGTGAACGTCGTTGATGACATCTGGATTTTCTTTCTCCATCTTGGCAAACTCGACGTAGCAGTCTCCCACGAAGTGGTCACCTTTCTTGCCTGTGGACTCGGGGGTAGCTCCGTTGAAGCGCTTCTGCCAAGCGTACATTGACTTGCAGATGTGGACTCCCCTGTCATTGACAAGGGTCGTCTTAATGACGTTCTCTCCTGCAGCCTTGAGCAGCTTGGATACTGAGTCTCCAAGGAGGTTGTTGCGGATGTGTCCGAGATGAAGAGGCTTGTTGGTATTGGGGGATGAGAACTCCACCATCACGTTCCTTCCGGTGGAAGGCAGAGTGCCGAAATCCTTGTCTGATACTATCGAGCGCAGCAGTTCGTTCCAATAGAGGACGGAGAGGCTGATATTGAGAAAGCCTTTGACTACGTTATACCCGCTGATTTCGGGGACGTTGGTCTGAAGCCATCCGCCTATTGCGGCTCCGGTATTGTCAGGAGTGCTGTGGGATATACGCAAAAGAGGGAAGACAACCAATGTAAAGTCGCCTTCGAACTCTTTTCGTGTTACGCTTATTTGCAATGATGAGGCTTCAATATCTGCCCCGTATAGTTCCTTGATAGCCTGCGCGGCTTTGGACGCGAGAAATGTTTCAGGTGTCATACTAGCCTAAGAATGTCTTCAACAATTTACTTGCATTGGGTTTTTTGAGCTTCCGTATCGCCTTTTCCTTGATCTGGCGGACACGCTCTCTGGTAAGGTCAAGTCTCTCACCGATCTCTTCGAGAGTCATCTCCTGGCAGCCAATGCCGAAGAATGATCTGATAATCTCTCTTTCTCTGGGAGTCAGGACCTGCAGGGCTCTGTCAATCTCAGTGCTGAGCGATTCGCCCACAAGGCCTTTGTCTGCCATAGGCGAATCATCATTGGGAAGAATATCAAGCAGACTGTTGTCCTCGCCCTCGACAAAGGGTGCGTCCACTGACACGTGACGGCCCGATACGCGAAGGGTGTCGGCAATCTTGTCCTTAGGGACATCTATCATCTCTGCAAGCTCCTCGTTGGAAGGCTGGCGCTCGTTTTCCTGTTCAAACCTTCCGAGGGCTTTATTGATTTTGTTCAGGGATCCTACCTGATTGAGAGGCAGTCTGACGATTCGGCTCTGCTCGGCGAGGGCCTGGAGGATGGACTGGCGGATCCACCATACCGCGTAGGATATGAATTTGAATCCTCTGGTCTCATCAAACTTCTCCGCCGCCTTAATAAGGCCGAGGTTGCCCTCGTTAATAAGGTCAGGAAGGCTGAGTCCTTGGTTCTGATACTGTTTTGCTACTGATACCACAAACCTGAGGTTGGCCCTGGTAAGCTTGTCGAGGGCTATCTTGTCGCCCTTCCTGATCCTCTGCGCGAGTTCTACTTCCTCCTCGGGAGAGACCAGCTCCTCTCTACCTATCTCCTGGAGATATTTGTCGAGGGCTGCGCTCTCTCGATTGGTAATCGATTTTGTAATCTTTAACTGTCTCATTTATCTAGTGTTTCCTATTCGTCGTCTTTGCCGAAGCCGAAATAGGAAGCTCTGCCGTTGGGACTAATGCCTTCGATGAAGACTGCCCTCTTGCTCTTGGATGCGATATTGATCACGTCCTCGGGTGAGCTGACTGCCTGATCATTGACATAGAGGATGATGAAACCTTCCACTGCGCCTGCGTCAGCCATCTTGCCTCTGCCCACGGAGGTGATTTCCACACCTTTCTTTATGCCGTACTCCTGGAGCTTTTCCTTGGACGGTGTGGACAGATTGGCGCCATAGAATGCTACTGAGCCGTCTGCCTGTACTGATCCGTTGTCGGATGAAACCGCCTGGAACTCAACGTTTACGACTTTGTTCTCGCCGTCACGAATGACTGTCACCTTGGCTTTGTCTCCGGGATGGAAACTGTTCACCCTCTCCTGAAGTGAGGCCATATTGATAATCTTGACTGTGTCAACTGCGATGATGACGTCATCTTTTTTCAACCCGGCCTTGTCAGCTGTGCTTCCTTTCTGAACTTCGTTAATATATACGCCGTTTGGAGAGGAAAGTTTCAATTCTTTTTCCTTTTCTTCTGTAATATTGCCTCCGGTGATTCCGAGCATCACTCTCTTGACTGATCCGAAGTCGATAAGATCGGACACAATTCTGCTGACGATGTTGGAAGGAACGGCAAAGGAGTAACCGGAATATGATCCGGTGGTGGAGACGATGGCAGTGTTGATTCCTACGAGTCTGCCGGCTTTGTTGACAAGTGCTCCGCCGGAGTTGCCGGGATTGACTGCAGCATCAGTCTGGATGAATGATTCTATTTTGAATTCGCCGGTGTAGTTGGGCATTGACCGTCCCTTTGCGCTGACGATGCCGGCGGTGATGGTGGAGCGGAGCTCTTCTCCCAAGGGGCTGCCGATTGCGAGCACCCATTCGCCGAGGCGTAATTTGTCGGAATCTTCAAACTCGACTATTGGAAGGCCTTCCGCGTCAATCTTGATGAGGGCGACGTCAGTTGCGGGGTCGGTGCCGATGACTGTGGCGGGGTATGATTTGTTATTGTTGAGTGTCACTTTGACCTCCGATGCGTCTGCAACCACGTGGTTATTGGTCACGATGTAGCCGTCGCTGCGGATGATGACTCCTGATCCGCTGCCCTTGCGCACTCTGTCGCGGGACTGGGGAGCGCCTTGGTCTCCGAAGAAGAATTCGAAGAAGGGGTTTATCTGGTAGTTCTGGGTGCTCTTGACTGATACTTCGACATATACGACTGCGTCAACTGCCGATTCGGCGGCGAAGGTAAAATCTGGATAGTCGGTCTGTGCCAAGTTGACAGTGCGGTACATTGCCGCGCCACTGGTATTGAATGAGTCCTGCGGCACTGATGCAGGAGTGGTGGCCTTTGTAATTGCGAATGCTGCAAGCGTGCTGAGAAGGACGCAGGCTGCGATTAGTGTGATGTTCTTTTTCATATTGTCGGTATGTTTATTTTCTTTCTCCCCGCCCCCTTTCTTGTGGCTTGTTGCCATTTTGGCAAAGGCTTCGGTCAGCGTTTGTTGCCATTTTGGCAAAGGATTTAATCTCTGCTTGTTGCCATTTTGGCAAAACCACGGTCCGGGTCGGGCCAGGGGTGTTGCGTCAAATTATGTGCCAAATTTACGAACTGACATTGTGCCGTATTGTTAATAACTTCTTGAAATTTGAGGAAAAATTGTGAGGCTTATTTCCATTCGATTTATTAATTTTGTGAAATTGTAAAAATCAACTGAAATGAAGTTTAGCATATCAAGTTCCGAACTGCTCAAGGGCCTTATGGAGGTTTCCAAGGCCATTCCCTCCAAGTCATCACTTCCTATTCTTGAGAATTTTCTTTTCTCGCTGAAAGAAGACAAGCTGGAGATCACTGCTTCTGATTCGGACCTGACTCTGAGGACAAGTCTGACAGTGGACAGCACACAGGAAGAAGGCTGCGTGGCCGTTCCGGCAAAGCACGTGACTGACCTGCTCAAGGCTCTCCCCGACCAGCCTATCGGGATATCGACCAACGAGAGTTCTTCCACTTTCGAGTGCACTTGGTCAAACGGCAATTCCAGTCTTCCATTCTTCCCCGGAGAGGATTACCCTCAGATCAATGGCGTGTCCGACAGTGCCACTAAGATTACCGTACCCGCAGATACTCTTATCGACGGTATCAATGGGACTATATATGCTACTGCCGATGACGAGATGAGGCCCGCGATGAACGGTATCTTCTTTGACATTGACATCGAGTCAAGCACTTTGGTTGCATCTGATTCGCACAAGCTTATCTGCTACACCACCCCTGAAATCAAGGCGCAGGAAAAGTCTTCTTTCATTCTTCACAAGAAGGCAGCCTCTGTCCTCAAGTCCATTCTGGGCAGGGACGGCGGCGAGATTGTTCTCGCTTTCGATGAGAATAATGTCAATATCAGCTTCGGCGAGTCCATTATGATCTGCAGGCTGGTTGTCGGCAAGTTCCCCCGCTACAGGGAGGTTATCCCTCAGAACAATTCCAATCTGCTCAGGATCGACCGCTCTCAGCTGCTCAATGTCATCAAGCGCATATCTGTCTGTGCCAACAAGGCATCCAACCATATCAAGTTTGACCTCAAGCAGGGGCAGGTGGAGGTTTCCGCACAGGATCTCGGTTTTGCAATTGCGGCTTACGAGAAGGTACCTTGCAACTACAACGGTGACGATCTCACTATCGGGTTCAAATCTTCTTTCCTCATTGACATTTTGAGCAATATGACTTGCGACAATCTGGTGATGAAGTTTGCTGATGCAAGAAGGGCCGCGCTGATTGTTCCGTCCGAGGAGGAAGAGGAGAGCGAGAATATGTGCGGTATCATTATGCCTATTATGGTCTAATAATTTAAAGTAAGATGGAGCTCAATCTTTCTAGGCCCTTGCTCTTTTTTGACATTGAGAGCACCGGGCTAAATATTGTGTCTGACTCAATCATCGAATTGAGTTTTGTCAAGATTCTGCCCGGCTCGGAGCAGAGGATCAAAACTTGGAAGGTATGTCCCTGGGACTATGAGAACAATTGCCAGAAGCCCATTGCTCCGGCGGCAAGTGCCGTAAACGGGGTGCACGATGAGGATCTGGTAGGTTGCCCTAAGTTTTTTGAGATTGTGGGCGAGGTTATCGAGTGGCTTCAGGACAGTGATCTGGCGGGATTCAATTCCGCCAAGTTTGACCTTCCGATGCTGGCTGAGGAGATTGAGAGGGCAAGGAGTTTTGCGGGTATCAAGACGGATATCAATCTTCACGAGAAGGTGATGGTGGATGTTCAGAATATTTATCACGCTCTGGAGCCTCGCAATCTGAAGGCAGCTTATCGTTTTTATTGCCAAGGCAAGGATTTCGACAACGCTCATACCGCTGAGGCCGACACCGTGGCCACTTATGAGGTACTTAAGGGTCAGTTGGATATGTATCCGGACACGCTTAAGAATGATGTGGAGTTTCTCTCGGGCTTTGCCGGCCGTCCAAGGACTGTCGATTATGCCGGGAGGCTGTACCTCAATGACAAGAATGAGGCTATTATCAGTTTCGGAAAGCACAAGGGCAAGACTGCCCGCGAGGTGTACCGCACGGAGCCGTCATATTTCAATTGGATTCTTCAGGGTGAGTTTACTCTTGACACCAAGAGGCAGTTTATGCTGCTCAGGGATCAGTTCAATAGGGAAAGGTCCGAGGAGAGGATGAAGGAGGAGCCTTCCAAGAGTCAATTGGAGCAGCTGGTGCTGAAATTCGGCGAGAGATAGCAGCCGATGAATATCATTGTCAGGACATATTCTCAGAAAGTCATTGTCCGTCCGGACACTACTCTTGTGCGCAATGAGGAGGATTTTTATCCGCCCGAGTTTGTGAGCACTCTTGATTGTACGCCCGTGGTCTTTGCCCGCATTTCTAAGGCCGGCAGGAGTGTGGGGCGTCAGTTTGCTTCGAGGTATTATGATGCGCTGGGCTATGGTGTTCTTCTCTATCCTGTGGATTTGATGACGGGTGACGAGGAGGATTTTGCTTGTGCGTCGTGTCTGGATCACAGTTCTTATTTGCCTCCGGAGTTGGTGGACAGGGAGAGTTTCAATTGGGACGGCGGTGTCAGGGTTTTGAGGGATGGTGAGGAGTTTTTCTGTTGCGATGGTGTCAGTGCCGCTCTCATTGAGGATGCTATTTCTCAGGCCAGTCGGTATGTCTATGTGCGACGTGGGGACTATATTGCGATTGAGTTGGCGAAGAGGTCTTTTTTCTGCGGCTCGGGCCAGGATGGGCTAGGCTCAGAGGTAACCGTTGCCGTGCAGCGCAGGGATGACCTCCATTCCAGCGAATTCAGAATCATCTATTAAAGGAGGGGTAATAATTCATCCTTTCGCCCCCGCTTTGCCATTATTTCGCAAAAACGGGGGAAGAAAGGTTTATTTTTACCCCGCTTTGCCATTATTTCGCAAAACGGGGGAAGAAAGGTTTATTTTTACCCCGAAATGTCATTTTTCGCACAAACGGGGGAAGAAAGGTTTATTTTCACCCCGAAATGTCATTTTTCGCACAAACGGGGGAAGAAAGGTTAATTTTCACCCCGAAATGTCATTTTGATGCGATTTCGGGGGAAAATAGGTTGTTTACAACCCCGTTCAGGCTGGATTTGCAAGATTGGTTGCTTGCTCGTTTATTCTTATCTCCGAGCATTCGGTGGCAAGGTAAAAATAAGAATTCAATCCGCTATGACTCGTATTTACGAAGTGTCTCCAGCTTTGCACCGTCTATCTCCGACAACTTGCATTGGGGCGTATAAATATCTGACTCATAGTTGAATATCTGAGCATACATCTTGCTGTTGCCCTTCAGACTGTACAGTTCCAGAAGCAGTCCGCCCTTGTTGAACGGGTCAATGTCCAAAGTGTCGCAGCGCCCTTCGATAAAAGAAGCGATCTCATTCTTGTATCCATTTGGAAGAAGGATTTCCTGCTTGCTGAAAATTCCATTTGTGACATTCAACTTATATCCGCTGCGGTAAAAAGGAAGCATAATGGCGCCCGTGATAATAAGTGTCCACCCCAGCCAACCCGATGATGGGAGAAGCCTCAAATATATAATTCCCAAAGCCAAGGTCCCGGCAGATATCAAAATATCACGCATTCTGTGAACCTTGCGTATTTCTTTATTGTTTTTCCGTGTCATAATCTGGTCAAAATTTAGAGATCAACTTTTCTGCCCTTTCTCCGTAGATTTCCACCACTTCGGTGGCAGGCACATATTCATAATTGCTGAAATCAAACAGCTGTGCGTAAACTATTGCATTGGCCTTATCGAAATAAACATCCAGACGGATGCTTCCACCCTCATTGCCCCTCTTGATCTCCGGGGTAATATCTTTGCCGTTGAGATAGTCCATCAATGATGATTTGCAGCACTTACACAAATCTTCCGATTTCTTGGTAAGAAGATAATCCTTGCCTACTACCTTGTATCCTGCCTTATATAATAGCAGAGAGACAAGTCCGCAGGCCGCAATCATAATGCCTATTCCTTTATTGAGAAAGAAACACCCGGCTCCAGCAATGATCAAAATAACAGATACCGCCAGGTCTTTCCCTATATGAGTTTTCTTGAAATTATATTCCATTGTAATTCAAATTGATGTATTGAAATAAGATACTTTGCGCGATAGCGCACTG
>DCIC01000103.1:0-1196 GCA_002315825.1 Bacteroidales bacterium UBA1736
CTTCTTGATATAGTTTCTCGTCCATTGAAATTTCTTAATGACTGTTCTTGACTTGCCTCAGGCCTGCAGCAGAGAAAAGCGGGTGCACTTGCGGTTGACATAAGGATTGTCATCAACGCTCTGATATCTCAGATCTGTCACCTTCCGCCCCTTCTTGCTCGGGTTGAGGCCCATTTCCCTTGTGATTCTTTCCAGCGCATCGAAATAGTACCTGTGTTCTCTCCAGTCGGCGCTCACAATAGGGATGATTGCAAACACACCGGTCTTTCCTGATGACACTCCTGCATAATACACGAATGACAGAGTCGCAAGCTGGTCCTTAATCCAATCCAATCGGTCCGGATCATGGAAATCCATACAGACAAGGGAATTGTACTCAGCGATTCTTTTGTTCAAAGGCAAAAGAGAACTTCTGTCCTTCATCTTTGCCGCCAGGGTGGCGGCTTTCAGAGTTGTACTTTTCTTCTTGTCCCTCTCGCTGTCGAATTGGAAACGGCGCACTGCATAAACCGGTTCGCTGCTGTAGACATCGCCGAAAAGAAAATTGTCAAGGCTCATATTGGTCGCTCGGCCCATCTCTCTGCCATACTCCTTCACTCGGGAGCTCAACACATTACCTTGCTCACCAAAGGTTGTCAGCTCATCATAGACGCTGACTGATACGCTCTCCCCGGAGAACTGTATCCCTTCCATTTGGGTATTAGTGTCCATAATAGTGATATATGTGGTTAATGGACTTGCAATTGTATAATCAATAATTGACACGCTTTGACAGTTAACCTTCCGGTAATCAGTACTTTCGAGGTTTTATCTTGAATTTAACGAACTTGTCCTCGGCAAAGTCAGCGTCAAAATCATCCGCCAGGACATAGACGCGCCCGCGGATTTTCTTGGTTTTGAAAACACCGGCATTCTTCCAGTTATGGAAGGTGGCGCGGCAGATGGAGAGTTTCTTGCAAACTTCCTCCCTTGTGTAGAAATTGTCCTTGGGCTGGGCCGGTTCTTCCGGCTTGAACTCCTGCAGGACATCTCTCACGGCATCACGGATAACTTCTCCGAAGATTGCCTTAATTGCTTCCGATTCACTCATAGCATTTGACATTTATGGGTTTGTTTATTCCGGGAGCAAAGGTGATGTCTATACACCGTTCCGACTTGGAGGCCAAACGTTCGATTCTGTTCGATTTTTCCTATCG
>DCIC01000103.1:1309-3058 GCA_002315825.1 Bacteroidales bacterium UBA1736
GGATATTTATTCAGAAGCATCCTCAACCGATTGCTCTCCTGTAGTTTGTCAGCAGGATGCTTGCTGATTTCAAAGCGACCCTTGGTCTTCTTGTCCTCGGGGAAGTCGAATATCATCCGAATCTGAGCGGAGTCTTTCCGGAACCAGTCAGCAAAATAGGTCAGCTCGTTCTTGGCTCCGTGCCAGGTGGCCTTGAAGATGCTGTCCTTGGTGAAACGGATCTGTTCAATGAGATACCCGTCAGAAGGAATGTCGCAGAACTCCTGCATCTGCTTCTCAAAGGCAAGCAGCTGGTCGTCGGATGAAAAGCCGCAATGGTCCAGTTCATCAAGCATCTTTGCCGTTGAGGTCAGCTGCTCATCACAGCGTCCGCACAGCAGCACCATACTCATCGCTATCTCGTGAGCTTCTGGGAATATTTCTTCTCCGTCATAGCATTGGCAGCGCCAGTCATCAAAATCCAGAACCGCAGCCTTGAACTTCTGGTACTGCTCAAAGAACTTCTCCGTCTCACGGATGCGCGCCTTGTTCAACTCGATTTCCGGCCAGTCATCACGCAGTGCAAGCGCAGCATTCATAATTGACTGCAAAAGAGTAGGGCAGTTATCCTCCAGCTCATCTACACCTGACTGTATCTTGATTCTGTCACCTCTATGGATTTCACTATGGCCGGCGATTCTCATAATCTCCTCCATAGTTGAGACAGCCGAACGCATCTGCTCGGCCGCCTCAATGATTGAATGTCTGTCTGCTCCCATACTACTTGAAATAATCGTATGTGTCCGTAATCTTCTTCACCGTCTCAAGCTCATTGGCCTTGATATACCGCTCCAAAGTCTTGATGTTGGAATGGCCGGTAATCTTGCAGATGTCGTACACGTTCATTCCGGAAAGGAACATCAGCGTGGCTCCGGTTCTTCGGGCAGTATGGGTGTGCATTAGCTCATACTTCTTGAAAGTCTCCGTCTGCAGAGTGCCGCCCTTGGTGTTGCGAACCTCAACGGAATCAAAGAACTCGCACATCTCACCGATATCCTTGAGATACTTGTTGATCTTCTGTTCGCTCAGATGAGGAAGCCCGTCAGGGTATTTGTCAAGAATTGTACGAAGGGCCTTGTTGCACGGAATCACGACCTTCTTGCCGGTCTTCTGCTGCACGATATGAATGGTCCTCACAGTCCTTTCAGAAAGATTCCCATCCTCATCCCAGGAACGAATAGTTTCCTTACGGATATCCTCCGGTTGAATATTATTGTAGTCAGAAACTCGCTGGGCAGTCCAGACCCCAATCAAGAAGATATCTCTGGCATCCTGCATACCATGGCATTTGCCGGAAAGGTCGAGGTCCGTAATCTTCTGAATCTCCTCACGAGTCAGATAAATGGAATCAGCATCAGTCTTGGGGGCCTTGAACGAATGCGCCATATAATTGTGATTGGTATGGTACCCGTCCTCCTCCGCGCAGCGTAAAACTGTCTTGATAACCTTGATAGTCTTTCCAATCGTATTCAGACCGTAATCAATCTTCTTCATGAAGGCCGTGAAGTCGCGGTAAAACTCCATATCGATATCATCGAAGTCGTACACCTTCCGCTTCTTCTTCTCAAAATCCGTCAGTCGGTTGAAAGCCACGCTGATTGCAACAATGGTCCCGTGAGCAAAATTCTTCCCGGTATAAGTCGACCGCCCGCCATTCTTGATCTGCGTCAGATACAGCTCCCTATACTTCGTAAAAGTCATCCGGTTCTT
>DCIC01000124.1:0-14012 GCA_002315825.1 Bacteroidales bacterium UBA1736
ACACCTGCGAATCTAAAGTTCTTAATCATATTAATAAACTATAAAATTATATTCCTATCGCCAAATATAGCATTTTATTTTGAAAAGAATACTCGAAGGCAAAAAAAAGATACTGATAGCAGCAGAGAGGCTTTTTGGGGGCCTGTCTGCTGCTATCAGTATCATAATTGGCATTACCCGTTGTCAATCAAGGGAATTGCCCGTTGTCATTCAATTGGCTTATTTCCAAGCAGGATCCTGCTCCACTTTTGGATACTTAGCAAGGAAACTTGACGGGATCGGGAAATACTCGTGCTTGTCCTGATAACCAACCTTGCCGGAAGAGAACTGATTGGTCAGCACTGTATAGAAACGGCTTTTATCCTTAGTACCATTCTCCCAGACAATACCCTTGTCGCTGCTCTTTGGCGTACGGCTGAGCTTATCGTAAAGGATAGTATTCTGAGTACCGGCTTTTTTCATACGCGCGATTGCAGACTCGTCTTTCCAGCGGCGGATATCAGCCTGACGACCGCCTTCCATCCAGAGTTCAAGAGCTTTCTCTGTATTCAGACAGGCCAATACTTCGCTTTGTGACCTCGGGTTGACTGGAAAGAGCCCGACTCTTTGCCTTATCTTATTGATACATTCTACGCTTGCAATTTGATCTCCTTGCTGAATAGAAGCCTCTGCAAAATCAAGATAAACTTCTGCAAGGCGTATGGCATTAAAGATGACGTATTCATTACCGAACTCATCAATACAGACATCTGACTTTTTGGAAACAGTCTTCATAGGGAGCCAGAATGATTGTCCCTTGAGGCCATTGGAATTGATTCCAAGCTTGATGGATGCCTTTTTATCTTCCAGTGACATATCATTCAATGAAGACTCCGAGTATTCCATATTATATACAACATCATCAATATGCTTTATTGAAACGGACTTTCTACAATCATCATTCTCGAACATCTCAGCGAACCATTGAGGAACACCGATATTGCCGTCGCTGTCTATTCCACCTGAATAAACCTCTGCAGGGTCAGCGACAAATCTGCTGGAGTTCCACCCGCCAAACTCAAGAATGCCATCCATTACAGGGACTTTGACATCAAAAATACTCTCATCGTTCCCATAACCGTCTTTGTGGAACAATTGAGCATAATCATCCATAAGACGATATGGGCCGTTGTCGATTACATCCTTAAAATAAGATCTTGCATTAGCATAATCACCACAAAGCATATAAAGCTTACCTAGAACAGTCTTTGCAAAAAATAGTGAAACAGTTGTTTTGGAAAGAGCTTTTTCGGTAGGAGCAACTTCTATTTCGTTTTCCTTGAAAAGTTCAACTGCGTCCTTAAGATCATCTTTACAGAAAGTAAGAATTTCATCTCTGCTGTTTGTCATCACATTCCCTTCTTCATCTACAAATGGAGGATTTTTCCAATATGATACAGCCAGATAATAAAGGTATCCACGGATTGCCTTTTCCTGAGCCAAAGCCAGTTTATTTTCAGAAGAAGGTTTTTCTTCATCATATTTACTTAAATCCACAATAATCTTGGAAGTGTAAATAATACCTTCATAAAGGTCGTTGAAGAAATCAGATATCACGGTGTTCCTCCTACCATAAGTAAACTCATTGAGCTGAGCGATGGACTCAAAATAACTGCCACCATACATAACGTCATCGGAGCTCATATTGAAAGCTACCTGAGGGGCGATATAGGATTTGCCATTCTCGGTAGAAACAAAGGCTTTGGACAATGCAATGTATGCCTCGTCTATATCATATTTGGGGAAGCCAAGATCATTGACAAGGAAAATCTCAGATGTCTTGTCTGTGCTTCCATTCTGAATAGAAAGACTCACATTGTAGGCTTTGCCAAGCTGACGGTTACGAGAATCAATCGAAACGACCAGCTGACCTGCGGTATTGACAGTAACATCGGTAACATAGATATCAGCCTTCGGCTTTGCTCCCTCAAGGGATTCTTCATCATCAGCCTTTGTCAACACTCTATCGAAACCGATACTGAAGAAAGAAAGTTTATCCTTCCTGCCGACAATCTCTTTGATAACACGGACAGGTGTTACATCAAAGACAATCTCGTTGTCGTGAATGTAAACTGAGCCATCACTGTAATCAGGAACAACAACAATGCTCTGGATTTGCTTGAGGAGGGATTCAATCTTACCCTCAGCGATATTGAGTCGCTCTTTGATACTATCAATCTGTGACTGAAGTTCAGCCTTGGCTTCGGATATCTCCTTGGCGAGTTTCTGGCTGATGACGCCGTCGAGCTTTTCAATGGCCTCTTTGATTGCTGACTGATAAGATGAGGTCAAATCAGCTTTTGCCTTCGCCAGAGCAGTTTTCTGCTCATTGACTGAAGCGAACAGGGTCGAATCATTTGCCGCGTTGACAGCCACAAGCGAATCCAACTTCGCATCAGTCTGAGCTATTGTGTAATAATCAGCAAGCTGCTCGTTCACCCATTTCTTCATTGATTCCTCAACTTCAAAAGAAACTCCTCCGGGGATTCTGGCAACAACTCTACACAGAGAATCAAATTGAGCAAGAGTAGAGAAAGTGGCTCTTGTCCAGTCCTCATTATTCTTGAGCTCGGTATTGACATAGTTTTTCAAAGCGGTGACTTCTGTCCCGACAAGGGCCTTCAAATCAGAGCTCATTGTAGCCTGAGACTGCTCAAGAGCATCAATAGTCTTATTGATATTAGCTATCTGAGTATCTATGGACGCAATGGATCCAGTCTTGAGATTATCGATCTGATCTTGTAGATTCTGGATATCGTCCTTAAGGCAGGATGTGAACAACACTGCCGCAAGGGTAATTATCGAGAATAATCTAATCTTCATAACGCTAAAAATATAAAAATTAACTGACAATCAATTCTATACTAGTTCCAAGCAGGATCCTGCTTGATGCCGGGATGTTCTGATAAAAATGATGCAGGGATAGGGAAATATTCGTGTTTGTCCTGATATCCTACTTTACCGTCAGAGAACTTATCGGTACGGACAGTGTAGAAACGGCTGTTATCTTTGGTTCCGTTCTCCCATACAACATTCTTATCACTTTTCTTTGATTCGCGAGTCAATTTGTCATAAAGAATGGTGTTCTTGCTGCCTGCCTCGGTCATTCTCTTGATAGCCTCTTCGTCTTTCCAACGACGGATATCCATCTGACGATTGCCCTCCATATACAGTTCAATAGATTTTTCTTTCTTGATGGCATTTAGGTCAATCGAGCTGGACATTGTCTTTGAACCGGCTCGATTCTGTAGCTCATTAATATATTTTTGGGCTGCAGCTACATCACCTGTCGGCAAGACAGCCTCTGCAGCATCCAAAAGAACCTCCGCATAACGCAATACAGTAACATAAATGTATTCATTGCCAAACTCATCAACACAAACATCTGACTTCCTGGCAACAGTCTTGACAGGGAGGTACAGTGATTGTCCCTTCAGGCCATTGGACTTGATACCAAGTTTGTGGGAAGCTTTCTTTTCTTCCTGAGTCATATTATTCAAATCATCATTTTTGTAAAGCATAGACGGATAATCCATAATATTGTAAACTACTTCATCAACACGTCTGACTGAACCGTTATAGCGATATGATTCTCCATCATTATCGTGGAACATCTCCCCAAACCATTGGGAAACAGCAAAATTACCGTCACTATTAATACCGCCGGAATATACCTCGGCAGGGTCAGCTACAAATCTGCTGGAATTCCAACCACCGAATTCGAGCATACCATCCCCAAGATATAATCTTGCCTCAAATACCTTCTCACTACTTCCGTTTCCTTCCTTGTGGAACAAATTTGTATATTCTTCGCCGGGAACAAGTGCGTAGTTCCCGCTTTTAATAACCTCGTTAAGAAATTTTACAGCAGCAGCATAATCGCCAGTAGATAAATAAAACTTTCCTAAAAGAGCCTGAGCGAATGACTTAGTTACAAAAGTAGTTCCTTCTTTATCTGCTGGTCCTTTTCGTTCTGCAAGATTAGGAAGAGCATCCTCATACAGTTCTTTGATACAAAAATCAAATATTTCCTTCCTGTCAGCAACTTTAACATTACCTTTTTCATCCATAAATGGAGGGTTCTTCCACGACGATAAGAGATTGAAATAGTAATATGCACGGAGAGTCTTAATCTGAGCCAATATGTCCCTTTCTTCAGGAGTGAGGCCGACAGCGAGATCCAAGTTTGCAAACCTCTTGACAGACTTGTTTGCTACAAGGATTGCATCATAGTAAGAATTGAATAGATTTTCAATGAAAGGATTCCTCTTGTCGTAGCTGAACTCATTGAGGGCAGCGATATATTTATTGTCTCCACCATAATTAACATCATCGGAGCTCATATTGAAAACTATTTGAGGTGTGAGATAGGTCTTCTCTTTTACCTGTGAGGTAAGTGTTTTACTCAAAGCAATATAAGCTTCTACTCGTTCGTATTTTGCGGTACCAAGATCGTCAAGCAAGAAATATTCTGACCTCTTGTCTGTACTTCCATATTGAAGTGCAAGGCTGACTGAATATGACTTATTCAACTCACGTCCGTCAGAATTAATGGAAACCACAAGCTGATTTGCGTTATTGACAGTCACATCTGTAATATAAATGGGGCCCTTAGGAGCCTTATCCTCGGACGACTCGTCCTCAGCCTTTGTAAGCACGTTCTTTATCTTTAGATCAAAGAATGAAAGCTTATCCTTTCTGCGGACAATCTCAGCGGCCACACTTGAAGGCCTGACATCAAACACAATCTGATTGTCATAAACAACCACCGAACCGTCACTATAATCAGGAACAACAACAATACTCTGAACCTGTTTCAGCAGTGCTTCAATCTGCGCCTCGGCAAGATTCAGACGTTCCTTTATATTGTCAATCTGAGACTGAAGCGCTGCCTTGGCATCTGCAATATCCTTTTCAATCTTCTGGTTCAACTGGCCTCCGAGTGTTTCGATAGCTTCTTTGATTGCAGCCTGATATGATGAAGTGATTTCAGACTTTGCCTTGGAAAGGGCTGCTTTCTGAGCCGCAACTTCAGCAAAGAGAACTGAATCAACTTCCTCTTCGGCAGCAGCAATTGCATCAATCTGTGCCTGAGTCTGAGCGATTGTGTAATAATCAGTAAGCTGGTCATTCACCCAATCCTTGATGGTCTTTTCAATATCGTATGAAATTCCACCAGGAATCTGGGCAATAATCTGGCAAAGTTCATCATATTGCTCAAGAGTTGCGAAAGTGGCTTTGGTCCAATTTTCA
This sequence comes from Bacteroidales bacterium UBA1736, assembly GCA_002315825.1. Classification (GTDB taxonomy): domain Bacteria; phylum Bacteroidota; class Bacteroidia; order Bacteroidales; family UBA932; genus Cryptobacteroides. The sequence continues at coordinate 5,293 of DCIC01000124.1, forward strand.
TTGTTCTTCAGCTCAGAATCCACATAAGCCTTCAAGTTCTTTATCTCAGAATCCAGAAGAGCTTTGACATCAGAACTCACTGTGGCCTGAGACTTCTCCAGAGCGTCAATGGTTTTGTTGATATTGGTAATCTGGGTTTCGATTGTGGCAATCGAACCTGATTTCAAAGCATCAATCTGACTTTGCAAGTCTTTGATGTCTTCTTTGAAGCATGACGTAAATAATACGGCAGCCAAGCCCAAAAGGGCGATAGTTTTGATTCTCATATGCCTAAATTTAATTCAGTTAGGATTTTGCGGTAAAAATAGTGTTTATTTCTAATAAAACGCCAGGGGGGGGCAAAAAATGCGCAATTTGACACTTATTTGCACTTTTTTGAGCAAAAGAGAAGGCCGATGAAAGTCAAGGCACCGTTTACAAGGAGAAGTTCGAAACCCATCTGATAACCGCCAAGCCAGGCCTCGCTATGGGATGAAAGGACAAATGACAGGATAGGAGATAGAATGCAGACTGCGGGCAGCGATCTGCCACGGACCTTTCTTCTGCTCACCATTCCGAAGACAAACAGTCCGAGCAGAGGGCCATAAGTATAGCTGGCGACCATATACACGGCATTAATGACGCTCCCATTGCCTATCTTCCTGAATCCCATAATAATAAGTGACATCAAGACGGCATTGGCGCAGTGTATGACAATGTGGGACTTCCCGGAGGCGCGCTCGCCGCTGTCCATTTTCAAAATATCCAACGACACCGACGAAGTAAGAGCAGTCAATGCCGAGCCCGCACTGCTGAAAGCTGCGGCGATGAGTCCAAGGATAAACACCACCCCCACTACAGGCGAGAGATACTGTGTGGCTACAATAGGATATACATTGTCCGCACCTTCTATGCTTATCCCCGACGCTGCGCAAAACTGGTAGAGCAACACTCCAAGGGACAAAAAGAGGAGATTGACAGGAAGGAACATCACGCCATAGGATAAGACATTTTTCTGCGAATCCCGAAGGCTCCTGCAGGAGAGATTCTTCTGCATCATATCCTGATCAAGCCCGGTCATAGCTATTACGGTAAACATACCCGCAAAGAACTGCTTGAAAAAGTACCTCTTGTCATTGAAATCGTCAAAGAACCATACCCGGCTCATCGGGCTGCACCTGACCTGCGACCAAAGTGCGCCTGCATCGAGTCCCATCTGTCTTGACAAAAACACGATGGACAAAACCACTGCGGCAATCAGAGCGAAGGTCTGCATCAAATCGACCCATACGATAGTCCTCACTCCCCCTTTGAGCGTATAAGCCCAGACGACGAGCATCGTAACTGCCACATTCACAATAAAAGGGATACCCAGACTGTCGAAAACAAGAATCTGCAGAATCGATGTTGTCAGATACATCCTCACACCGCATCCGAGATACTTGGAGAGAATGAAAAACAGCGAGCCCGTCACCCTCCCGCTGTCAGAAAAGCGTTCCCCGAGATAAGCGTAAATACTGCTGATGTTCATCCTATAATATAAAGGTATCAGAATATAGGCCACAGCAGCATACCCAAGGATAAATCCGAGGACCATCTGGATATATGAAAATTGGGAAGCCTGAACCATCCCCGGGACAGAAACAAATGTCACTCCCGAAATGCTTGTGCCAATCATCGAAATAGCCACAATGTACCAGGGAGAATTCTTCCCTCCATTGTAGAAATCCTTCCCGGAGGCGCCCCGCGACGTCAAGCGCCCCGCGACAAGAAGTATCGCGAAGTAAACGGCAATTACGGAAAGTACTGCAAAAGGTGTGAAGCCCAAGGGTATCTGTTGTTTTCACCTCCGAGTCAGACTCAGGGCGGAATTTTGGTGCGAATATAGCAAATTCCGGAATCGAAAGAATAGCATTGGCCAAAAATATGTATCTTCGCCAAAGTGTAAAACCATTATCTATGAAACCTATTTACTTCCTTTCAATTATGGTCTGCCTTGCGGCAAGCTGCACGGTACAGACTCCTCAGGACCGCCTGACAGTAAACGATGAGAAGATAAACGAACTTATCGCCAGTATGAGTCTGGATGAGAAAGTCCAGATGCTGCACAGTAAGACCAATATGTCTTCCGCAGGAAACGAAAGACTCGGTATCGCTGATATGAACTACGCCGACGGCCCCTTCGGAATCAGAGAGGAGGGCGTTCCCAACGGATTCACCCCGGCAGGCTGGACAACTGACTCAGCCACCTTCTTCCCCACAGGATCGGCACTGGCCGCAACCTGGTCTGAAGAGCTTGCCTACAAATACGGAAGCGGTATGGGTAAGGAAGCAAGACTCAGAGGCAAGGACATCATCCTCGGACCCGCAATCAATATCCAGAGGCTGCCTGTATGCGGACGCAGTTACGAGTACCTCAGCGAGGATCCGTTCCTGGCAGCAAGACTTGCAGTCGGATACACAAAGGGATCCCAAGATATGGGCACAGCCGTATGTATCAAGCATTTCGCTCTGAACAATCAGGAGACCAACCGCGGCACGGTCAATGTCATCTGCGACGAGCGCACAATGAGGGAAATCTACTTCAAGCCCTTCGAGGCCGCTGTCAAGGAGGCAGGCGCAATGGCAGTGATGCCCGCATACAACAAGATCAATGGAGACTATTGCTCGGAAAACGAGTACCTCCTAAATGAGGTTCTCCGCGGAGAATGGGGATTCAAGGGTATGACAGTTTCAGACTGGGGAGGCACACACTCCACTATGGGAGCGGCACTTCACGGTCTGGACGTGCAGATGACCGGCGACCACTATCTTGGTCCCGCCCTTATCGACTCTGTCAAAGCCGGAAAGGTTCCCGAGGAAGTGGTCGATGCAAAAGTGCGTGAGATACTGCGCGTTCGTTTTGCAATTGAGCCCGTTCCCGCAGATGTCGCAAATCAGGCTACAGCATCACAGCCCGAGAGCCGTCAGACTGCATACGAAGTGGCATCCAAGGCCGTCGTTCTTCTCAAAAATCAGAACAAAATACTTCCTATATCAAAGGATGTCAAGAAGATTGCAGTCATCGGACGCAATGCCGTCGCAACCGTTGCCTCAGGAGGTATGGGTGCAGGAGTAAAAGCTCCCTATGAGATCACTCCCCTCCAGGGTATCAAGAACAAAGCTCCCGAAGGAGTGGAGATAACATACGCTCAGGCTTATAAGAACTACGCGGGAATGTTCGCACGCTGGTTCGGGCTTGCTGACAGCCCCGACAACGCCGCTGAAATCAATGAGAGCCCCGACCCCGCTATGCTCGCAGAAGCAGTAGAGAAAGCAAAAGATGCCGATCTGGTAATCTTCGTCTGCGGAACCAACAAGAACATTGAGACAGAAGGCAGCGACAGACAGACTATCGACCTCCCCGTAGGGCAGAATGAGATCGTGAAAGCGCTCTCCGAGGTCAATCCCAAGATTGTCAGCATCATCATCTCCGGAGGTCCCTGCGACGTTCAGGAATTGGACAAGTACTCTCAGGCGATTGTCCAAGGCTGGTGGAACGGCCTTGAAGGAGGCAACGCTCTTGCCGATATCCTCTTTGGCAACATCGCTCCTTCCGGAAAGCTTCCTTTCACATTCCCCATTAAGCTTGAGGATTCTCCCGCCTATGCAATGGGCAACTTCCCTCAGAAGGTGGAAGTACTCGGCGATATGTTCGGCAATCAATACCGCAAGGACATCCAGGGACAGAGAATGATGCGCAACATCAAAGTGGACGCATACTACACTGAGGGACCCCTGGTAGGCTACAGATGGTTCGACACCAAGAATCTTCCAGTCAAATATGCATTCGGATATGGCCTATCTTATGTTGATTTCAAGTATTCCGACATCAAGGCTTCTGCAAGCAAGAAAGCCATCAAGGTATCCTTCAACCTTACCAATACAGGTGATATGGATGCTGATGAAGTGGCTCAGCTCTATGTAAGCCGCATTGATGCAACTGTCTCCTGGCCCGCAAAAGAGTTGAAAGCATTCAAGCGTGTTTCTTTGGCTGCAGGGCAGACTCAGAAGGTCGAGCTCAGCATTCCTGTAAGCGAACTTCAATACTGGGATGAGCAGACGAAGGACTGGACCCTCGAAAAGGGCCAGATAAAGCTTCTTCTGGGAAGCGCTTCCGACGATATCCGCCTGGAATCAACCGTAGAAATCAAATAATTGGGAATATGGATATGTTCTCTTTTACAAAAGAAAATAATATCATAAAAGCAAAAGGTTCATTGGACGGCAAGGGAGCAGATTCCCTTGTCGCCGCAATGGCCATAGATGCTTGTTCGACCTTGGATTTTGACGAGGTTAGTGACATCAATTTTGCAGCCCTGCGCAGTATGCTCCGCAGCAGAAGGAATGGGCTCAAATTCAATATTATTAATGTATCGGACAACGTAGCAGAAAAATTCGAAGACTCCGGAGTGTCCGTATTCATCACTATCTGCCGAAAGCCCAAGCCCCTTAATATCAAGGATTACGAAGAGTTCGGCGCCGGGTATCTATCCAAAGCGTACAACAGCGCGGACGGAGATTCAATGCTGAAGGTCTATGGGCCTATGGTCCCAGAAAGCGTAGCCATACGGGAGAAGACACTGTCCCGCGCAGTGATGGTCTTCGGTATCCCCACCCCTCTTGTCGGATCATACTACAAGGATGGAGAGATGAAAGGGCTTGATTTCGAAAGGATTCCCGGAAAACGTTCGTTCTCCAGAATCATTTCCGACGAGCCGGACAGACTGGAAGAGATCACTGTCAAGTTTGCAAAGATGTGCAAGGAGCTCCACTCCACTGAGTGCGACACTGAAATCTTTCCGGACAGGGCCTCATTCTACCGCAAGGCAGTCAACGACTGCAAGGAGCTTTCTGAGGAGCAAAAGGAGGAAGTGTACAGATTCATTGACAGCATTCCGAGGGCGACGACTTGTCTCCACGGTGATATGCAGCTAAGCAATGTAATCTCTGACGGCAAGGATGACCTCTGGATTGACCTTTCGGACTTCAGTTACGGCAATCCTATGATGGATATGGGAATGTGGTATTTCCTCTCGATGCTCAACCCAGAAAGGCTTTGTCAGCACATTTTCCATTTGAGCAAGGAGCAGATGAGCCGGATCTGGGACATTTTTATGGAAGAATATTTCGGAGCCGACACCCCTTCAAAGAAAGAGGAGGTCATCAGTATGGTGGAGCCGTATGCAGCCCTGCATATGATATATCTTGGATCCACCTATTGCTTTGAGCCCTTTATGCTCCCATATATCAAAGAGAAGATGTTCAAGCTCCAGCCTGAGACTACTCATCCACTGTGATGCCGACTACCTTGTCCATCCAGGCGACCCTTTCCTCAACCACTTTCTTGAGATACTCGACCTCTGCCTCGTATGATCCCAGAGCCTGAAAATTCATATGTACCTTGGAGGAGAGAATCTTCCAGCGTGTATAATTGAGTTTCTGGGACTCATCCACTTCTGCAGCCCAATAATCGATAAAGGACAGCAGATTGTCAGAAGTGAGCCCCCCTTGGGTCCTCGCTTCCTTCCATATCTCCTTTATCCTCCCTCCATTGTCCGAGACTACCCTCTGAGCCCATTTTCTTACCTGAGCAGCATAAGAGCTTCCATAAGAGAATGCAAGATACCCAGAGTAAGAGTTGATCGGATGGGTTCTGTTGTCATTGTCGAAGGTCAGGTCGAAATCCCATCCCGGTCCGATATGGAGTTTGGGGTCATTCCTCTCTTTATAGACCTTGGTGCAATAGAATGTGTCTGTGTTGCCCGTCATCTCCCCAAGAAGAAAATACCTCAAAAAGCTGTCCACATCCAATATGTCATCATACCCGGCGGAGGGGTTAAGTATCTGGTCCTCGAAGGTCTTGATATAGTTTTGGATATAACTGTTCTGATTGGCATTGATGTCTTTGTCGTCCGGTTCCCTGATGCGCACGTGAGTGCCGTTGTTGGTATAGAAATAGCCGACGCCGTCAGTCGAATAACAGTCAAAATCCATAAGGTATCCCCCTGTCACCTCCACGGCGGATGTTTCAGTGGGTTTCATTTTGGTAATGGCAACACGGTCTTCGTGGATCTCCACCTGGTCGCATAACGTATATGTACCCATATATTCTCCGTTCAGCAGCAGCTCAACCATAATGCCGGTAGGAGTGAAGGCCATATTCAGAGCTTTGCTCACCTCAAAGGAGAGAATGTTGCGCAGCATTGTCTTGTCGCCATAAGCATTGATAAGGACCCAATCCCGGGCCTTTGCCTTCAATCCGGCAAAATGAGCTCCGTCATCCAGTTTGATGCGATAGGGCTTCTTGGGCATGTCCCAGCTCGCATTCCCTCGACCTTTGATCTTCATTGAGTGCAACTTGCAGGATTTACCCCCATCGGTAATGACAAATACGTTTCCTAAGGTATACCAGTCCTTCGACAAGACCTCAGCGTGGCTTTTGGTATGAACTACCAGGAATGGCAGATTTGTCATCTGGAGCATAGAGGAGTAGTCTCCATCAGATGGATAACCTTCGTATTTGATATCGGATATCTCTGTCCTATGGCCGCTGCGTCCGTAGTAGCGCAGATATTTGAAGCCCTTGGAACAAGTGATATCCACTTGATTGATGCCCGATGAAGGCTTTTCCTTGATGATGTAGATGGGTACAGCATCTGAAAAATCCGGCTGTGTGGCACCTTCAAACACGCCCAGAACCATCTTCGAAGGGTCTTCAGCCGCCTTGAAGCTCAAATGAGTGATTACCGTGGGCGCATCCATCTTGGTCTTCACCCCGGGAATGGCCGACAATATGGCTTCGGGGTCTTCTTCCGGTGAGTCGCCCCCTTCCTCCTTGCTGCAGGAGGAGAGGAGGACTGCCAAAGGCAGTATCAGGAGAAAATATCTATTCAATTTCATCATAGCAACAATCTTCATCATTCCTCACAATTTTCAAAGATAGTGAAAAATACCTAACTTCGCGACCGGTTTTTTTAGGACAAATATGGGAATGAAGAAGAAAATGGGGCTTGGCTCGTGCATTCTGGTGATAATCGGAGCGTGCGTTGGAAGTGCCATTTTTTCCATTTCAGGTATGACCGTGTATCTGGCCGGCGGTTCGGCAGTGCTCAGCTGGGTCATTGCGGCTCTATTATACTGCGCATATGGTATTCTTCTATCCGAACTGGCCGTGAGATACCCTAGCTCGGGAGGCATCTACATCTTCCCGAAAAGAGCCTTCGGAGGCAGGAGGGGAAGTTTCTGGGGATTTGTCAGTGCCTGGGGATATATCATTTCCAACATCATCGCAATCGGATTTTCCGCAATCTACGCGGGCACATACTTCAGCGCCGGATTCCCTGGAATCGCGTCAAGCAGGATATTCTCCATAGCTGCGGTCATCATCGCTCCTCTTATCATATTCTCCGGAAAGAAAAGGTCTCAGATCATTCAGAATCTGCTGATTATCCTGCTCATCGCAACGATGCTCATCTATTGCGGAAGCGCCATTTTCGGAGGTCATTTCCAGAGCTCGCATTTTGACAATTTCTTCAATGCAGGGGTCGGGGGAAAAGGAGGCTTCTTGAGCGCCGTGCCGCTTGCAATGGTCGCATACGGAGGTTGCGTCGCTGTCTCCTTTATGACTTCTGAAGTCCGGAACCCTTCCCGCAACGTGTCCCTGTCTCTCTTTCTGGGTCTTGGGATAACTGCGGTCCTTTATATCCTCATTATTATTTCCATAATCGGGACTCTACCCATATCCGTTCTCAAAGAAGACAGTGAGATGAGATTCATCCCTATCTTTGCATCAATTTCGGTGGGCTACCTCAGCGACAGCCTATGGCTTTCGGTTCTGGTGTCAGTCTGCGCCACCATAGCTCTGGTCACGACTATCATCATACTGCTCCGAGTCAATGCGAGGGCCATCCAGGCAATGTCAATAGAAGCTTTCTTTCCCAAAGTCTTCTACAAGGAAGATAAAAACGGAACTCCAGTCGCAGCTATTGCGATAATGGGAGCGATGGCGTTATTTCTATGTTTCTTCCCGGAGTGGACTTCCCATATGATAACTCTCGGCGCGGTTCTCAACATCCTGTCAATGAGCATCACTTGTATTTCGCTCATAAGGTCGAGAAAGGAAGGCAATGGCACCGGCAGCTCATTCCGGGCCCCTCTGGGGACTGCTCTTCCGGTAGGCGTAATCTGCGTGTTTGCTATTTGTTATATGCCGGACATTATCTCCGGCGGGGGAAAGATGTGGCTTTTCACTGCCGCCGTCTATCTGCTCGGTATGGTTTTCTATCTGGCCGGAAACAGGAGGTCAGAGCAGAGAATCAGCGGCACCATAGTCAAAGGAAACGGCAGAGGCCATACGGTCGGTATGCCTACGGCCAATCTTGCGGTGTTCCCCGGAGAGAAAATACCGGTGTCGGGCGTATGGGAAACCGAGGTGTTTCTGGATGGGAAAATCTATCGGGGCGTGACCAATGTCGGCCCCAGACCTAGCGTAGAGGATACCGGCGTATCCACGGTGGAGACTTACATCCTGAATTTTGACGGAACAGTCTATGACAAGCATATGACCCTGCATTTCAAGCGTTTCATCCGCGAGACCAAGACTTTTGCAAATCTGGATGAAGTGAAGAAGCAGGTCGAAATCGATATCAGTTCGATTGACTAAGCTCAGAAATCATCGCCGCGGCGACCTTTGATGAAGC
>DCIC01000124.1:14125-16652 GCA_002315825.1 Bacteroidales bacterium UBA1736
CCGTCACGTTAAGGTCCTCCTGAATAAGCTCACGGAATGCCTCTTTGTCTATTATCAGATTGCCAAGGCTTATATATTTGATGCGGTCGGCGACTTTCAATATCTTCCTTGCCACAAAAAGCGTAAGGGCGGAGCTGGCCCAGCCCACGACCTGAGGTGTGCCGATAAGAGCGGCTTCGAGGGAAGCCGTCCCCGAATTGATGACTGCCACCTCGGCGTTTTTCAACACCGCATAGGTGTCCGAGAACACCAGATGGACATAATCCCTGCCTCCCAATGGATAATCAACCTCTGACCTTGCGGGAGCACCTGCAATGATAAACTCCATCTGTCTGTACTTGTCATATTTGCGGAGCCGGTCCGTAAATGACAACAGCACAGGCAACATCTTCTTTATCTCTCCCGAACGGGATCCGGCAAGAAGTGCGACATACGGCCTGTCCGGCAGAGAGTGGCGGGAGAAAAATGCTGACCGAGGCTCAGTCAATGCCTCCGACGAATCAATAGCGTCAATCAAAGGGTTGCCCTCATAAACGTAGCCGATACCTTGCCTGTCAAAATAAGCTTTTTCAAAGGGGAACACGATAAAGAGCTTGTCCACATACGCCTTAAGCTTGCGATTTCTGCTCTCGCGTGACGCCCAAGTCTTGGGAGCAATGTAGTAAAAGACCTTCAGGCCGTTTTTGTGGGCAAATTCAGCTATCTTGAAATTGAATCCGGGATAGTCAATCAAAATGACCACATCCGGCTTCCAGCAAAGAATGTCCCTCTTGCAGTCCCTGACATTAGAAAGAAGCCTCCCCGCCTTTCGCAGAACATCCGAGAGTCCCATCACGGCTCCGTCGCGATAATGCCGCACCAGACAAGCCCTGTCCCCTCCTGCGGCCTCAAGCATCATATCTCCGCCCCAGAACCGGAAGCAGGCATCCCTATCCTCGGCCCTCAGTCCTTTTATCAGATTGCTGCCGTGAAGATCTCCCGAAGCTTCTCCGGCTATGATATAATATTTCATAGGAACTGCTCGTCAAATATGGACTCAAGGCGTTTCATCTCAACATAGTCCGTCGAATCAATATTGTGGACAGTGACCGAGATGGTGTTGTCCTCCAGAATGAGATTGTCGCAGCTCTCATCATTCCTATCGTCATTTGACAGGATCCCGACCATCATCACCGCGCTCTCGCCTTCTTCGAGCTCAGGGAATGCCACTATCCCGACATCCTTGGGAGTAATCCCGATACGATCGAAAATATCCATTGAGAAGGGCTGGAATTCTTTCACCCAATGCTGGACTCCCTGCCGGCCCATTTTCACTCCTTTGATGGAGTCCACCGGAAGATTTGGGAAATTGACATTGTAATACACACCGAAACGCTCCCCCCGATATTTGAGAATCTTTTCCAGAAGCGGCGGAAAAAGAGCTTTGACGCAAGAGAAATCGGGATTCATACTGATGTCGTCGATAGACACGCCGATCGCGGGTATCCCGGCGTGCGCCGCTTCTTTGCAAGCCCCGAGCGTGCCCGAATACAGAGACGCGGATGCGACATTGGATCCGTGATTGATACCAGAAACGACAAGGTCGGGAAGGTTGTCCCTCATTATTACATCAAGACCGTACTTGACGCAGCTGGCAGGAGTGCCATCGACATAGTACCAATCCTGGGGCTCTTTACACAAATGCTTGATTGCAACTTTCTTAAAGCCAATGGAGACAGCAGTGGACATACCGGACTGATGATATTTGGGGGCTATGACCGTCAGCTCGCCGAATGGTCGGAGAATCTCCACAAGTGTGTGGATGCCACTGTATTCATACCCGTCGTCATTAGTCACAAGAATTCTCATTTTCCTTCTGTCAATTTTCCACAAAGATAATTGAATTTTACCGGATTATTTGTAAATTTGCACGATTCGACAAGAATAGAATTTTAGTTTAACTTTATAATTACAAAATCACAAATGGTAAGACTTGGTATTAACGGATTTGGCCGTATCGGTCGTATGGTATTCCGTGCAGCAGTTGAGAATTTCTCAAAGGACATTCAGGTAGTAGGTATCAATGACCTCCTCGATGCAGATTATCTTGCATACATGCTGAAGTATGATTCAGTTCACGGTCAGTTCAACCACGAGATCAAGGTTGACGGCAACTACCTCATCGTTGACGGAAACAAGATCCAGGTATTCGCAGAGAAGGATCCCGCACAGATCACTTGGGGCGCTCTCAATGTTGACGTTGTAGTTGAGTCTACAGGTTTCTTCCTCACAGAGGAGCTCGCTTCTGCACACCTTACAGCAGGTGCAAAGAAGGTCATTATGTCCGCTCCTTCAAAGGATGCTACTCCTATGTTCGTTTACGGTGTTAACCACGAGACATACGCAGGCCAGAAGATCATCTCCAACGCTTCCTGCACAACCAACTGTCTTGCTCCCATCTCTAAGGTCCTCAATGACAAGTTCGGTATCGTTCGCGGTCTTATGACAACAGTTCACGCTGCTACAGCAACTCAGAAGACTGTTGACG
>DCIC01000124.1:16668-24419 GCA_002315825.1 Bacteroidales bacterium UBA1736
GACGGTCCTTCAAAGAAGGATTGGAGAGGCGGTCGCGGTATCCTCGAGAACATCATCCCTTCTTCAACAGGTGCAGCTAAGGCAGTAGGTAAGGTTCTTCCCGTTCTCAACGGCAAGCTTACAGGTATGAGCCTTCGCGTTCCCACATCTGACGTTTCTTTCGTTGACCTCACAGCAGAGCTCGCAAAGCCTTGTACATACGAGGAGATTTGCGCCGCTATGAAGGAGGCTTCTGAGGGTTCACTCAAGGGTATTCTCGGTTACACAGAGGACGCAGTCGTTTCTACAGACTTCCGCAATGACAGCCGTACTTCAATCTTCGACGTTAAGGCTGGTATCCAGCTCGATCCTACATTCGTAAAGGTTTGCGCTTGGTATGACAACGAGTGGGGTTATTCAAACAAAGTATGTGAAATGGCAAAGGTCATCTCCAAGTAATTTGAATTGATTATGAAAGAGAGTGACTTTAAAGAGATTTGAAGTCACTCTCTTTATTTTTACTTAAATAAACGGCAGACAATGAAAAAGACATTGACCATTATCCTCGCCCTGACCGCAGGATTCATAGCCTCCGCTCAGGCACCCAAGATCGAATGGCCGGACTACAAGTTCGAGACTGTACTGGCCAACCCTATCACCTCTGTCAAGAATCAGGCATCAAGCGGTACCTGCTGGTGCTTTTCCGGCATAGGATTCATCGAGTCCGAAATTATCCGTATCAACAACATCAAGGATGAGGCTAAATACCCTGACCTTTCAGAGTTCTTCGTTGTATCTCATTCCTACTCAGACAGAGCGGACAAATACGTACGCCTCGACGGCAAGCTGGGATTCAGCGCCGGAAGCGAATGCGATGACGTTCTCCACGTTGTCAAAGACTACGGTATCGTTCCTCAGGCTGAGATGACAGGTATGAACTATGGCACAGAACTCCCCCGCCAGGCGGAGCTTGACGCCGTCCTCCTGTCTTATGTCAGTACAATTATCAAAAATCCCAACAGGACCCTTTCCACAGCTTGGAAGAGAGGTTTTGACGCTGTTCTCAGAGAGTATTTCGGAGCATATCCCGAGACTTTCACAGTAGATGGCAAGACATACACTCCCCAGTCATACAGAGACGCACTCAAATTCAACCCTGATGACTATGTGACACTCACATCTTTCACACATCACCCCTTCTACACCAAGTTTGCGATTGAGATCTGCGACAACTGGAGATGGGATGAAGCTTGGAACGTTACTATCGATGAGTTTATCGAGGCTCTCGATTATGCCCTCGAGCACGGCTACACAGCAGCCTGGGGTTCTGACGTAAGCGAGCCAGGCTTTACAAGAGACGGTTATGCAATCCTCGTTGACACTCAGGCAGCAGCAAAGGCCGGTTCAGACCAGGAGCATTGGGTTGGAAAGGACAACGAGCAGAAAGCTATCTCAGCTCCCAAGGAGAAAGAGGTAAGTCAGGAGACACGCCAGCTTCTGTTTGACAACAAGACCACAACTGACGACCACGGAATGCAGATCTTCGGTATTGCAAAGGATCAGTGGGGAAACAAATACTATATGGTTAAGAACTCCTGGGGCATCACTGGAAAGTTCGATGGAATATGGTATGCCACAGAAGCTTTCGTTAGAAATCAGTCAATGGATATTATGCTTCATAAGTCAGCTCTCACTAAAGAATTGGCAAAGAAGCTTGGTATCAAGTAAATGATGAATATTCGAAATTATATACCCAATACTGTCACCTCTATGAACCTGCTCTGCGGAATCATAGGGGTGGCTTTTGCTTTCAAGGGAAGAATTGGCATTGCTTTTCCGCTGATGCTCGCCGGGGCAGTATTCGATTTCTGCGACGGCCTTGCAGCGAGAGCTCTGCACGCATATTCTGATATGGGCAAGGAATTGGACTCTCTTGCCGATATGGTCACATTCGGAGTTCTTCCTTCGGTAATGATGTACAACCTGATGAGGACCTGCACCTACTCTGACACTGTGTGGTGTTATATTCCCCTAGTCATTGCCGTATTTTCAGGACTCAGGCTGGCAAAATTCAATGTCGATGAGAGGCAGAGTGAGAATTTCATAGGTCTGGCCACTCCGGCCTGTGCAATGATATGCGGTTCGCTTTGTTATTTTATCGCAAACGAGCCCGACTCATTCCTGTCATCGTGGGCCAGCGGATACCTTTTCATCCCGCTCGTTTCGCTGTGTCTGAGCCTGCTTCTGGTATGTGAGATACCTATGTTTTCAATGAAGTTCAAAAAAGGTCAGGAGAAGTCCCTCATAAGGAAAAGAGTATATTTCGCCGTAAATATTCTTCTTATCATCGCCATTGTTCTGATTCTGGGGCTGAACTGGTCGCTGGTCATCCTTCTCTCTTTCACCCTTTATATTCTGATGAATGTCACCTATAAAATCTTCTCACTCTGACATTCTCTACATTCACGGTATGGGAGGAGGAGAGGATAGCCGTATCCCCTCCATATTGTCCGAACAATTCAACATCACCGTCAGGACCTATAGCTTCGATCCGGAAGAAGCCAGGAAGCAGATTGACTCCTGGATAAAGGAGTTGTCCCCCGCCCTGCTGATAGGAGAATCTCTTGGAGCCACCCACGCATTGTATTTTGCAGGAAAATACAATCTCCCCTGTATCCTGGTGTCCCCCGCCATCAACGCACCCCGATATTTCGTTGTTCTCAGTTTATTGTGTTTCATCCCAGGAGTCGGCAAATACTTCTGTTACAAGCATAAATCAAGAACAGAGAGAAGGCAGAAGATAGAGGCCGACTACAAGATCCTGAAAAAGTGGGGCATCTACAAGGATTATCCTTACGACAAGGACAGAATCCCCTTCCTCAAAGCATTTTTCGGCAAAAGAGACCACTACCGCAAAAGCGGCATAGTCAGCATTCACAAATTCAGATCACTTTTTGGTGACTTCTTCCAAATGTATGATGGAAGTCATTATATGGAAGAGGAGTATCTTCACTCTCTTCTCGACCCCGCCATAAGGTCTATCCTTTGATGGCTCTGTAGGCCTTCAGGCCTTCCTCAAGAATACGCATAGCCTTTTTCAACTCGCTTACTTCAAGCACATAAGCGATGCGCACCTGATTTCTACACTTCCCGTGGTCACAGTAGAAGGATGCAGCCGGCGTAACCATAACGGTCTCATTGTCAAGTCGGAAATCCGAGAGCATCCAACGAGCAAAATCGTCAGCATCATCCACAGGCAATTCGGCCAGGGTATAGAAGGCTCCCATAGGCATAGGAGAATACACTCCGTCAATCTTGTTCAGGGCATCGATAACAAAGTCCCTCCGAGCCATATACTCGCCTCTTACTGCCGCAAAGTACTCAGCCGTGGCATCAAGAGCCCCCATAGCGGCCACTTGACCCAGCACTGGAGGACAAAGACGGGCCTGGGCGTATTTGGTTATTGCTTCGAGCACGCTGGCATTGTGTGATACTATGCAACCGATTCTGGCTCCGCACAGATTATATCTTTTGGATACCGAATCGATGAGGATGGTATGCTGTTCCATACCGGGAAGGGTCATTACTGAACAATAGGGCTCGTCAGAATAGCAGAACTCCCTGTATGCTTCATCAGAGATGATGAACAAATCGTGCTTACGGCAGAATTCGCCTATCCTGCGTATCTCTTGGGCAGTATAAAGGGTACCGGTAGGATTGCCGGGATTGCAAAGTATGACGGCCTTGGTCTTTGGAGTGACAAGTTTTTCAAACTCCTCGATCGGGGGCACACTGAAGCCCTCTCTGATATCGGAATGGACTCCAAGAAGATTGATCCCGTTTCGGAAGGCAAAAGAGTAATAGTTTGTGTAATAAGGCTCGATAACGATAACGTCATCTCCAGGATCACAAACTACTTGAAGGACAAGATCCACGCCCTCGCTTCCTGCCACAGAGACCAATATCTCCTCTTCGTTGACATCGATCCCCAGTTTGCTGTAGTACTTCTGTACCAGGGCGCGACGGAAATTGACATCTCCTGCGGAATTGGAATACGGCAAATAGTCGAATTCGAAATTGTGTACCGCATCAATGGCGCTGACGGGAGACTTGATATCGGGAGAACCGATGTTGAGATGATATACCTTCACACCCGCCGCCTTCGCCGCATCTGCATAAGGAGTGAGTTTACGGATAGCGGAAGCGGGAATTTGTTTGGCTTTAGAAGATATATCTGGCATAGTTCAGTAATTTGACCACAAAGATAAGTTTTATTTCTTACCTTTGCATATATTATGAAGTCTTTAGGAATGAAATCCATACTTTGGATCCCGCTTATACTTCTGGCCATACCTTTGTGCCTTGGATGCTCGGATAAGGAGCCTGTCGAAAATATCCTGACTCCCTATTCGGAAGACATAGTATCCGGAACAGACACTAAGGCTGCAAGTCTATTGTCAGCATTTGATCCAAGCAGCAGCAAAGGCCGCATCGCTATCCTTGACTCCCCTCAAAGAGCTGCCAGGGCTATGGATTATTTCTTAAATTATGACAGTTTCGACAATGTTGACGCATCGAGGACGTCCGACCTTCTCCCCGATTTCTCCGGAGAGACCATCGTTGCCCTCAACGACAGTCACTTTGAGCAGACCCTAAGCGAGAGTGACTCTACTGCTCTCAAAGAATACGCAGTCCGTTCCCTTGTCAACGCACTTGACACCGCAGTGGCCGCCAAGGCCTTTGTCATTACTTCAAGCAAGCTGTCACTGTCTTCAGAAAGAGAGATCCGCGATGTATTGAGCCGCTCAGCTGCCGACATTCCTGTCATTTTACCCATACGGATTGCAGCCGAAAAGATCCACAAGACCTTCGGGGTAAGTTCAAGAGTTCTGATTATCACAGATGATGACCCCCAGATTGCCGGCAATTACTACGCTTCAATATTCAACGATCCGTTTGTCGAAAGAATCGAGCGCGAGTCGGATATCAGCAGGTGCGTTTCTGAGTATTTTATGAAAGACGGGCAGGGGCTTCTTGCGGCCATCATAGTGGATGATTTTGCCATAGACCCCACCAAGATACAGTCCACCATCGAAAAAATGCTGACAGTGGAAATATATAAGGGTATATCCATAGGAAGGGTGCTTGAAAAGAACTACGCAATCGTTGACTGCAGAGACATAGCTGCTCAGGCTCTTTTCCACGAATTCAGAAATAGGAATATCTTCACCCACACAATCGCATATCCAATAGGTTTGAGCGCGGATGTACAGAATTAGTATACCAAAAGAAGAGATCGAGGAGATGCAACTGGGATCTTTCCCGGGAGAAATCATTGTCATCGACCACCTCGGAAGAGATTTCAGAAGAGCGATTGACTATCTCAAGAAGCAGAAGATTATCGGATTCGACACCGAATCCCGCCCCTGCTTCTCTGCAAACCAGCCGCATTACGGGGTTTCCCTGCTGCAATTGTCCGGACAGGATAAGGCTTATCTATTCCGTATCAAGAAATTAGGCATACCCAAAAGGCTTTGTAAAATACTCGCCAATCCTGACATTCTGAAGATCGGAGCCGCAGTGTCCGATGACGTCCGGGGCCTAAAACGCAATACGGGATTTGAGGCCAAAGCTTTTGTTGATCTTCAGAAACTGGTATGGGAGTACGGAATCAAGGATAAGAGTGTCAAGAAAATGGCCGCCATTATCCTTGGAGTCAAGATTTCCAAGACCCAGCAATTGTCCAACTGGGAAGCCGAGACCCTGTCAGAAGCACAGAAAATGTATGCAGCCACTGATGCCTGGGTGTGCAGGGAGATGTATATAAAACTACTTAGATCAGAAAAGCATCCGCTTACCCCTGAGCAGATGAGCTGTATCCAGCCAAATCAGCAAAAAGATGTACAAAGTAATCCTGAAAAAGCGTAGAGAAGAGTCTCTTCTCAGATTTCATCCCTGGGTGTTTTCCGGAGCAGTGGCAGAGATAATCGGGAACCCTGCAGAAGGTGATGTGGTGGCAGTATATTCCAGTGATGGGCAATGCCTTGCGTGCGGACACTACCAGATAGGTTCCATAGCAGTCAGGGTATTGTGCTTCGGGTCCGACCACCTGCCGGAGGATTTCTGGGTGGAAATGCTCCGAGAGGCATACAGGGTAAGAGAAGCTGTGGGTCTGTGCAATTCGGACAAGACCAATTGTTACAGATTGGTACACGGGGAGGGCGACAATCTTCCGGGGCTCATCATTGATTATTATGACGGAGTATGCGTAATGCAGGCTCATTCTGTTGGAATGTTCAGAGCCAAGCGTCAGATATGTGAGGCGTTGAAGTCCATATACTCAGACAAGCTCAAGGCTGTATATGACAAGAGTTCTATGACAGCCCCATTTAAGGCCGGCCTCGATCTTGTGGACGGCTACCTTTATACAAAAGATGGTTTCAACGACAAGCAGCAAACTGTCCTTGAGAACGGGAACAAGTTTATCGTAAACTGGACAGAGGGTCAGAAAACCGGTTTTTTCCTTGACCAGAGGGACAATAGGGATATGGTAGGCAGATATGCCCCCGGCCGCACTGTTCTGAATCTATTCTGCTACACGGGAGGCTTTTCCGTGTATGCGCTTGCCCACGGAGCCAAGAGTGTGGATTCAGTGGACAGTTCATCCAAGGCAATGGCCCTTGTGGATGAGAACATACGGCTCAACTTCGGTGACAACTGCAATCACAATTCATATTGCACGGATGCAATTGAGTTTGTCAAAAACTCACAGAGCGGCAAATACGACCTGATGATAGTGGACCCCCCGGCATTCGCCAAGCATAGAGGTGCCCTGTCAAACGCTTTGCGAGCCTATCAAAGACTGAATGCCGCCGCAATATCCAAAGTTGCAGCAGGTGGACTCGTATTCACTTTCAGCTGCTCACAAGTAGTGGACAAGGAGGCTTTCGCTCTTGCCGTATTCTCCGCCGCCGCGCAGGCAAAAAGGAAAGTCCGCATTCTGGATAGATTCAACCAGCCTGCGGACCATTCCGTATCCATTTATCATCCAGAAGGAGAGTACCTGAAAGGACTGCTCCTGTACGTGGAGTGATTATTTGTTTCTGCCTTCTTTCCTCGCTTCTCTCGCAGCAGCTCTGGCGGCAGCTTTTTCAGCGGCAGCCTGCTCTTCCATAAGATGAGCGCCCATAGTGGTAATCAGGAGCACGCCATTGCCTCCCTGTACACCATAGATACTTGCAGATGAATCCTTGAGCACTTCAACCGAATAAATGTTGTTCGGATCGAGGTTATAGATGCTGGACACCTGCACACCGTCCACGATAAACAAGGGGGAAGAGTTGGACGAATTGCTGCTCACTCCGCGCACAATAATTTTCGGATCGCTCCCGGCAACGGGGATAACCTGGACACCCGGCACCTGGCCATTGATATACTCCACAATGGAGTTGTAGCTTCCGATACGTTTCTGATCGACAGTAACTTTGCTGACAGAATAATTGTTGGAATCTTTGTCGGTCTTTCCGTAGCCCACATTCACACTTTCACCACCCGCTTCGGGCTCGGAGTACTGAACTGCTGCCTGCTGCGCGCCACAAGAGAGGCAGAAGACATAGAGTAAAGACAGAATTAGAGTTCGGAAAAGTTTCATATGGCTATACCTTTAAAAATACATTCTTCTTTTTCAGGAAATAAAGGAACAGCCAGCTGACAGCGAAATAGCCGACGGCATTGATAAGATTGGCAAGCGGCTCGGGACTGAGCTCGGCAAG
>DCIC01000124.1:24508-30828 GCA_002315825.1 Bacteroidales bacterium UBA1736
ATGGAATTCATACCGACTACAGTAAAGAAAGGTATCCACTTATCCCAGCCCTTGACATCTATGATCCAGTAGAATATGGCAAACATAATGACTGAATATGAGCCGACTACAAGCACAAATGTACTGCTCCAGAGTTTCTTGTTGATAGGGAAATCAAGACTCCATACAAGACCGATGACTAGCATAACTACGCCAGCGATAAGAAGGCGAAGAGTCTTGCTGCCACCGCTGCACTCAGATTCAGGCTTGCGTACAAGCTCCCCGGTAAACATACCGAACATAGCCGTCACGATGGCGGGAATGACACCGAGCAGACCTTCGGGATCGAAGGTGTCTTCGTATAGCTTGCCCGGCATTATCATTCTATCAACATAGCCGATAAGATTGCCTTCAAAGGTGAATGGTTGCGCACCGGGCACATCGGGTGCAGGGACAAACTTCATAAGAAGATAATACCCCACAAGAAGGACAACTGAAATGGCAGCGCGTGCTTTGGGCTTGAAATTAATGAACAGAAGCGCCGCAAACATCCACGCAAGACCGATACGTCCAAGAACGCTGGGCACTCTCATCGGAAAATGGAGCTTGAAGAGTCCGTTATATACCAAACCGAGGAAAACCAGCATAAGGCCGCGATATATGATCTTTGAGTAGATCTGAGCGCGGGTCTTTCCGTTTGAGACACTCTTTGCATAAGAGAAAGGGAATGACAGACCGGCAAGGAAAAGGAACAGAGGGAAGATCGTGTCGTGATGACGGATTCCGTTCCAATCCACGTGTGTCATCTGTGTGGCGAGCCAGCAATTATCCCCATTGGGGAACAGATTACAGATTGCCGTAATGATTGCGGCAAAGCCCATAATGAACATCATATCGAACCCCCTGAGGGCGTCCAATGATTTAAGGCGTTTGTTTACATCCATAATAATTATGTGATTTGTGTTAGTATTCTCTGGGTCCGAAGATGGCAGTACCAATCCTTACCATCGTGGAGCCGTGTTTCAAAGCCAGTTTATAATCCGAAGACATCCCGATGGACAACTGACGGAAATCAGTCAACTCCCCGAAAAGCTCCACCAGATAGGCCATAAATGAGTCAATCCTGTCAAAATCAGCCTCCACAATGGACTCGTCGTCGGTATTGGTCGCCATACCCATCAAGCCACAAAAGCGAATATACGGGAAAGAGCTGACATTGAAAAGAATATCCAATATTTCTTCCTCAAAAAATCCCTGTTTCGTCTCCTCCGCACCGATATGGAGCTCCAACAGAACGGATATCACTTTGGAGTTGTCCGCGCCCCATTTGTTGATTTCTTTCAGCAGGTGAAGGGAATCCACGGACTGGACAAGCGAGACATAAGGAAGCACCATCTTGAGTTTATTGGTCTGTAGATGCCCGATAAAATGCCACTCAACGGGTAATTGTATCTCCAAAGCCTTGGATTCAAGTTCCTGAGGCCTGCTTTCTGCAAATATCCTCTGCCCAGCCTCGTACGCTTCAACTATTGCTCCGACGGGGTGAAATTTTGAAACTGCCACCAAAGTAAGCTCTGATGGCAGTTGCTGTCTTATCAAATTAAGATTATCTGATATCATTTATCTGGACTTATTCTGACGCTCCTTCAGCTGTTGCTGCTGCATCTTCTGGGCCTCTTCCAAGCGTTTCTGCCACTTTGACTTAGGGACAGGCTTTCCTTCTGCGGCCTTTATCTTGGCAAACAACTCCTCGGGATGGACAAAGTACCTTCTGAGCACCCAGTTCTGAAGCATCATAAAGAGATTGCTCAGCAAGTAGTAATAACTCAATGCGGCAGAGAGGCTGTTACAGATAAAGAACATCATAATAGGCATCATCCAGACACTCATAAAGCGCATACTTGCCGCATTGGGGTCATTGGATGTGGGCTGTCCTGCCATTGTCATCTTGGAATAGATCCACATCGTCACAGCCATCAGCAGGGCGAAAAGTGAAAGGTGGTCTCCAAGAATTGGTATCTTGGTACCATAATCGATGATTGAGTCATATGCCGACAAATCCTGACACCAGAGGAAGGGCTGCTGACGCAGCTCTATGGAGGCAGGGAAGAAACGGAACATTGCCCAAAGAATAGGGAATGTCAGCAAAGTGGGAAGACATCCTCCCATAGGACTCACCCCGGCTTTCTTGTACAGCTCCATCTGGGCCTGTTGCTTCTTCATTGCATCGTCCTGCTTGGGATACTTCTCATTGAGCTTTTCAATTTCAGGTTTGAGAGCAGCCATCTTGGCCGAGGACAGATATGACTTGTTTGTCAGAGGCATCACCACAATCTTGATTATGATGGTCATAAGAAGAATGATGATACCGAAGTTTGCAATATATCTATTGAGGAAATTGAAAAGAGGGATGATAACAAACCTTGTAAACCACCCTACAAGCCATCCGCCCAGAGGGATTATCTTTTCGTATTTGCAGTCGTACTCCTTGAGGGTCTGGAAATGATTGGGGCCGTAATAGAACTCAAGCTCCACCTCCATATTGGCCGGATTGGCCTTGGGAAGATCCATACGCATCTGAGCGTCACAAGTCATAAGATTGTGGTCGGGATCCTGGTCCGTGAGGAATGTGACGGCCAAATCTCCTGATGCGAATTGGTCCTTCGCCCTTATGATGGTGGAAAAGAACTGCTGCTGGAATGCAAACCAGGACAGTTTCGAATCGATTCGCTTTGAGGCTGAGCGTCCTCTTCCGACTTCGGATGGCTTCTTCTCGCCATCAAAATAATAATCAATCTTTGAGTACTGGGACTCATTCTTGTAGCCCTTCTCCATCCTGGGGACGACTGTGGCAAAGTCAATGTCAAACATTGAGACATTGCGAGGAATGACATTGTCCATACCCACGAATGAGAGGGTATTTCTCATAGAATAAGACCCCGTGGGAAGAACATATGACTGCTGGATATATCCGCCACCTGAGAAAGGAAGCCTCATTACAATCGAGGTATCCGTCTTTTCTGCTAGTGCAAATCCGAAATCTGCTGTATTGATGTACTCACCGGTATATATCTTGACCGCATACTTGTTGTTTCCGTCCTTGAAAAGATACAGGTTCTCCTTGTCATAGGTCATATAGTCCTTTATCCAGGCAGAATATGGCTGTGCACCCTTGCTGGTGAAAGTGACTTCCAGAAGATCGTTTGACAAGGTGTAGAACTCCTCCGCGGCCTGATACGAAGAGTCGAGCAGAGAGTCCTTGTAGATTGAAGTACCGGTAGCTGTAGTCAAAGAATCGGCAGAGTCCGCTAAGACATCCTCCTGCTGCAGTTCTTCCGGGACAAACGGATGCTCAGCGAGATAAATTGAATCCTGCTGAGCCTGATAAGCTTGCTGTTTTTCGTATTGTTTTGACTGATAGAAGGTAAATCCGAAAAGGATCAAACCCATCAGAACGAAACCTATAATCGAATTTTTATCCATACTCTACTGCTCCTCGCTGTTCTCGCTCTCTTTCTGACGAATCTGTGCTTCCAATTCCTTAAGCTCAGCTTTTGCCTTGTCAATATTTCCCTGCATCTGTTTGATGATAGCTTCTGCATTCTTTGACATAGCAAAGAAACCGATATTGTTCTCGTATGTCACGATATCCTGCTGAAGAGCGTGGTATTTCTGGATAAGAGCATCCTTTTCATTTCTGGGAGCTCTGGAACCTGGCTTACGCTCAGACCTTGAAGAGCCTCTGCTCTCGAAGAAATCGGGGAATTTGGCCTGCATAGCCTCCTTGAAACTCTTGTTGATTGCTTCTTTCTCCTTGAAAGGTACGAATCCTATTGCCTGCCACTTCTCTGCAAAATCCTTGGCGGCAGCCTTTACAGCTTCTATGTCCTCAGACAGCTCAAATGCGATGATATCCTCAATGACTTTCTTCTTTGCTTTCAGGTTGCCATAGAAATCGTTCTCGGGCTTGGCTTGCTTGTCGCGCTCGGCAAAGAACTCATCGCAGGCTGCACGGAAACGTTTCCAAAGCTGTTCGCTCTTCTTGCGGGGCACTGCTCCGATTTCCTTCCACTGCTTCTGGAGGTTGATGAACTGATCGGTGGCTTTCTTCCACTCGGTACTTGTCTTGAGAGCCTCAGCCTCAGCGATGAGGGCTTCCTTCTTCTCAAGATTCTCGTTCATACTGTCCTTGTACTGAGTGTAGAACACTCTCTTTTTCTCGAAGAACTTGTCACAGGCCGCACGGAAACGATCATAGATTTTCTGATTTTCCTTCTTTGAGGCAAATCCAATGCCCTTCCACTCTTTCTGTATATCTTCAATCTCCTTTGAGAGAGAATTCCATTCATTGGAAGACTTGACATCCTTCTCGGCGATGGCTTCCACCTTCTCGCAAAGCTTTGTCTTTGCTGTAAGATTCTCTGTCTGAGTCTCCTTCTGGCTCTCGAAGAAAGCCTGATATTTCTTGTTTATTATGGCAGTGGGAGCCTTGAACCTATCCCATATCTGATCTCTGAACTCCTTGGCAACCGGTCCGAACTCCTTCCACTGCTCGTGGAGCTTCTGAAGCTCGCGGAAAGCCTCGAGGACATTCTCGTTTTCGGCAAGCTTCTCGGCAGCCTCGCAGAATGCGGTCTTGGCATCGAGATTCTTCTTGAAATCCAGGTCACGAAGATCACGGTTGATCTTCACCATGTCGTAGAATTTCTCTACATAGAACTGGTATGTGTCGTTGAGGTCGCGGTAATTCTGTGCAGGGACAGGACCGGCAGATCTCCATCTGTTCTGTATCTCACGGAAAGCCGGGAATGTGGCATTGACGTCCTCCTGCTTCTCAACCAGGTCCTTGAGATCCTCAATGATTGCCTGCTTGGCGGCCAGATTGTCTTCACGCTCCTTTTCTACAACCTTGTTGTACTCGGCACGCTCTCTCTTATACTCTGCATACAAAGACTTGAAACCTTCTTCAATCGCTTCAAAGGGATTTGTCTCTGACTCGGGCAGGATACCCGCCTCAGCTTTATCTCTGATCAGCTTCTTGTAAAAAGCGGACTTGATGGATTCGGCCTCCTTGAATTTCTTGGTCTTGTCCTCCTCCGCTGCAAGATTCTGGAAAAAATCCACAAGCTCTGACAGCGACTTGTCGGAATAATTGACAGTGGAATCCGATTTTTCCTCTACTGTTTCAGGTACATCTGAAGGCTGCTGCAGCACATCAGGAATAATTTCTTCGCTCATATAAAAGAGATAATTATATTCTGGATTCTGAAAACTGTAACTCTACAAGCACGCGGTGGGACAGAAACCAGAAAAATCCCCCGTTTGCCGATTATTTGAATTACAAATATAATTAATTTTAATAAAATACCTACATTTGCGTATGCGAATAGACATACTAACCGTTGTGCCGGAACTTCTTGACAGTCCGCTGTCTCACTCCATCGTGGGAAGGGCGGTAAAGAAGGGTTTGGTCGAGATTCACGTGCACAATCTCAGAAAATACGGAATGGGGTCACACCTTAGTGTGGACGACTATTGCTATGGCGGCGATGCCGGGATGGTAATGATGGTGGAACCCGTTTTCAAAATGATTGAGGAGCTCCGCTCCCAGCGCGAATACGATGAGGTCATCTATATGTCCCCCGACGGTGACATCCTCACACAGGGTATAGCAAATGAGCTGTCGCTTAAGGAGAACATCATAATCCTATGCGGGCACTACAAAGGAGTGGACCATCGGATCCGTGAGCATCTGGTCACCAGGGAAATATCCGTCGGAGACTATGTGGTGAGCGGAGGAGAAATCCCTGCCGCAATTGTGGCAGATTCTATCATACGGCTCATTCCCGGAGCTCTCACTGATGAGACTTCAGCGCTGAGCGATTCATTCCAGGACGGTCTCCTCGCTCCTCCTGTTTATACAAGACCGGCCGAATTCAATGGATGGAAGGTCCCAGATGTGCTTTTGAGCGGCAATCCCAAGCTCATCAGAGAATGGCAGGATGAGCAGGCTCTCGAACGCACCCGCAAACTCAGACCCGCCTTACTTGAAAAATAGTCAGACACCCACAAAATTTATTAAGCTCGCAGTCGCTGCGAGCTTAATGGTCAGTTAGTAGTGTATTTACCTTGTAATTAAGGTCAATTATTGTTGGTTAGAAATTGAATCGTTTTATTCCACGGCAAATATACTCATCTTTGGGAAACCTGCAAACATTTTCTCATAATTCTATCAAAATTCTCCCCTGTTTTTAAATAATTTTAGCAACTTCGCCAATCTTCAGCTCAAGAGCAAAAGTATATTTAGTAAAGGGAAGCATTAAGGGGAGATATGTTTGTGC
>DCIC01000124.1:30843-34427 GCA_002315825.1 Bacteroidales bacterium UBA1736
AGCATTGGCTCCCGAAAAGGGAAGGAACGGAACCCACGAAGTGGGGAGGACTCCCGCACAAACATATCTCCCTGACACAAGAAGAATGGAAAACACTGGTCACCAACGACAAAAAAAGAAGATGACATATCTGCCACCTTCTCATAGTTCCTATTTTTAAACAGATTACTTCTGTCTTGCCTTGTATCTCTGGTAGAATTTATCAACACGACCGGCAGTATCGACAATCTTAACTTTGCCAGTGTAGAAAGGATGAGATGTATTGGAGATCTCGACCTTTACGAGAGGGTACTCAACTCCGTCAACCATAAGGGTTTCCTTTGTTGTTGCGCAAGAGCGTGTAACGAATACCACATCGTTTGACATATCCTTGAAAGCTACAAGACGGTAGGTTTCGGGATGGATTCCTTTTTTCATATCACTTGTGTTTTTTGAATCGTGGCCGCAAATATAGTAAATTTATTTGATTCTGCAAGGGCTATCCGAATAAAGAACATATCGTTTCGCCTTTCTGATCCATTTCTGCTCTTCAGTCTTGACGTGTTCCTGCACAATATCAAATGAAATCCCGCCCCTCAGATATGTCTCGATGACGGGATCGGCGAGTCTGGCAAAAAAGCTCTCCGACAGCTCAAACTCAGAGTATCTGTCCACAAAATATCTGATCAGCTGAACGGTATGCAGCAAAGAATGATACTCATCTCCTGGCAACAGAATAATCTGATAGCCATAGCAAGTCTGCCCCTCATACAGGCCATAGGAAGGAATGAATGAACAAGGACGCATCAATACATTGTCAGGCATAGGCAGATTATCATCGCCTACAGGCTTGACAAAAGGAGCTCCGATATACTCATAGGGTCTGGGAGTGCCCAGACCGGGAGTAATGGTCGTATCGCGCCACAACGCACCGCCCGAATACATCTTGCAAGTGAAAAGGCCCGGTATATCCACAGATGGAGCCACCACCCAAGGCATCAGCAAACGCCCCGACCCGCTCACATCAGCCGAAATGATATGAAGGGGGTAAGTGGCGGCAATCTCGTTGTGATACAGATTGCACAGCTCGCCCAAAGTCATTCCGTGTCTGTGAGATACCATAGGAGTCCACACGTCCCGTTCCACTACAGGCATAGTGCCTTCGACCGTTCTCCCGGCAGGGTTGGGATGATCCACGACATACAGGGATGGCGGGTCTTCCAGATTGTTAAGAGCGCTCATCAGGCGGAACACATCGACCGTATAATTGAAATATCTGGACCCTACATCCTGAATTTCAACCACGACAGCATTCACAGATTTGACCTGCTCGATATCAAACTCAATGTGATTCTCAGAATAATCAAGCTCAGGATTGGACGGACAACATATCAATGCGAGATTCCCCCTCCGACGGAAAAAGTCATAGAGATACTCCCCGCTCGCAGGATCCCAGCAGTTATGCGTACAGAACAAAGCCACCTTGCCATCGACAAGGGCCTTGTCCAACTGCTCCGTTATGGGTTTGGTGCGAAAACTGAACATTATTTCTGTGATATGATAGACTGCGCCAGACTAATTACAGACTTGGCAAGGCTGTCAGCTTTTTCAGGGGTGGACGCTTCGGAATAGATACGGATAATAGGTTCGGTATTGGATTTTCTGAGATGCACCCAAGTCTTATCCTTTTCAAAATTGATCTTCACCCCATCAATATCAATTATATTCTCAGAAGCATACACTTCTTTCATCCTATCCAGGATAGTATCAATCAACGAGTTGTCACTGAGCTCAATCTTATTCTTGGCAATATGGTATTGAGGATAGCTCTTCTTCAGCTCACTGACCGCCATTTTCTTATGGGCGAGATTGCTCAGAAATAAAGCAACTCCCACCATCGCATCGCGCCCGCAATGGCTGGCCGGATAAATGACTCCTCCATTCCCCTCTCCTCCAATGAGGGCTTTGTGTTCGTGCATCATCGTTGTCACATTTACTTCACCCACCGCAGAAGCAAGATAAACGCCTCCGTGAGCCTCAGTCACATCCCTCAACGCTCTGGAACTGGACAGATTGCTCACCGTCACCATTCCACGATGCCCTTTCGCCTCCTCAAGGGACAGCAGATAATCCGCCACGCTCACGAGGGTATACTCCTCAACAAATGGTTCCCCATTCTCGCATATAAATGCCAGTCGGTCCACATCCGGGTCCACGCTAACCCCAAGATCGGCTTTCTCTCTGACTACCGCTTCGCTCAAATCTTTCAGATTGGCAGGAAGAGGCTCAGGATTATGTGCAAATTGCCCTGTCGGCTCGCAATTCAGCTCAACGCACTCCACACCCATCCGTCTCAGAAGACGAGGCATAATCACCCCGCCAACCGAATTGACAGCATCGACGACCACCTTGAATCCGGCATCCCGTATTGCAGGTACATCCACCGCATCGAGAGAAAGAACAGCATCCAGATGCTCGTCGGTAAAATCGTGCTCCTCGATCTCTCCGAGCTCATCAATGGAAGCGAAATCAAAATCGGAGCTTTCGGCACAATCCAGAATCTCCTGCCCTTCTTGGGCCGTAAGGAACTCTCCCCTGTCGTTAAGGAGTTTCAAGGCATTCCATTGTTTCGGATTGTGAGACGCTGTCAATATGATGCCACCGTCGGCATTGCTCATAGTAACAGCCATTTCGGTAGTGGGAGTACTGGCAAATCCAGCCTTCACGACATCAACGCCGCAGGAAATCAAGGTCCCGCAAACGAGCTGTTCGACCATTGCACCACTCAGGCGTGCATCCTTCCCTACAACCACCTTATATCTGCCTCCACTTTGAGAGGGCTTGCGCTTTTTCAAGGTAGAGGCATATGAATATGTAAACTTTACGATATCGACAGGGGTAAGCCCATCCCCGGGCCCGCCGCCTATTGTACCTCGTATTCCGGATATTGATTTTATGAGTGTCATATCTACAAATTTACACCGTTTTGCTGAAAAGAGAGTAAAAAAGTATAAATTTGTCGCCCCAAAACGATAAAGAATATGCAAGGATTAAAGACAATCATTTTCCTGATATGCTCCAATATTTTTATGACCTTTGCCTGGTACGGTCAGTTGAAGCTCTCCGAAGTGGTGCCGAGCTCAAAGGACTGGCCGCTGATCATTACGATACTTCTTTCCTGGGGCATTGCTTTGTTTGAGTATTGTTTTATGATTCCCGCCAACAAAATCGGTTCTGAAATCAACGGTGGTCCGTTCAACATAATGCAACTTAAAATCATTCAAGAGGTGGTTTCACTTACGGTCTTCACGATAATTGTGGCGTTGGTCTTCAAGAATCAGCCTATCCAATGGAACCACATCGCGGCTTTTCTTTGTATGATAGCAGCTGTTTTCTTTGTTTTTCTGAAATAAAATTTGGAAAAACGAAAAAATCATTTACCTTTGCATTCCCATTGAGAGACGCTGGGTTCGTATAACGGTTAGTACTCAAGATTCTCAATCTTGCAATAGGAGTTCGATTCTCCTACCCAGTACCAAAATAGGATGACTAATAAGTCCAAGACTTAGAGGTCATCCTCTCTTTTTTGACTTACCGTCCCTGCT
>DCIC01000124.1:34459-35843 GCA_002315825.1 Bacteroidales bacterium UBA1736
GGCTCAGGGGTAAAACCCTGTGTTTGAGTAGATGAAAAAGTATGTACCTTTGAAGAGAAGTTTAAAGGTATATACATATGTCAGATTCATTGTCCGTGTATCAGTCACTCGTGAGGTTTATGTTTCCCAAAGGTTTATTGGATTACTTCACAGTTGTTGATGTTGTTGAAAACGATATTCCGCTGAATGAGCAAAAAGGAGTGGAGACTGGAGAAATCATCTTCTATCTTGACGAGATAGACCAGTTACACCACTCTGAAGAGGGGCATACATATCGTCCCAATGGCTTCTACGAGCCCTCAAAAGTCAGGGACTTTCCTTTGAGAGACAAGAAAGTGACGCTGATTGTGCGGCGTCGCAGATGGATAGACGAGATGACCGGAAAGAGCATAGGGAACACCTACGATCTGGTTGCGGAAGGGACACGGCACTCTGTTGAGTTTGCCGCTTTTTTAAAAGAGACTTTTGGACAAATACCCGATATCAGCATCTTCGCTTGAGAAATTCTACTACGTTGACGGCCATCAGCTCGAGCGACAATACAAGGAACATCTGAGCAACTACCTTGAGTGGGCGATATCTGAGATAGGATTGCATGCCGAGCAATGGCTTGTCTTCCCTGAGAACATCGGTCCCCGATTGAGCATAGATGAGACATCACTGAGTGATGGAGAATTATACACAGTAGTCACCAACAAGGATGCGCACGGCCGCGCTCATGCGCTTGTGGCGATTGTTTTCGGGACCAAGTCCGAGGATGTCATAGCAGCTCTCAACACAATGCCGGTGGAGGCCAGGAATACGGTGACTGAAATAACGCTCGACCTGTCATCCTCGATGCGAAAGATTGCACGCATGTCGTTCCCGAAAGCAACTCAGGTCATTGACCGCTTCCACGTACAGAAACTTGCCCTGGATGCTCTGCAGGAGATGCGCATAGACTTCCGCTGGGATGCCATTCACGAAGAGAACAGGTTGATGGCTGAATACAGGGCTGCGCTCAAGAGAGGTGAGGATGTGGAACCATACGAACCTCCGGTATATGCCAACGGCGACACGCGCAAACAACTTCTGGCCAGAAGCAGATACCTGCTGTTCAAGTCGAGGGAGAAGTGGACGGAATCCCAGAAAACCAGAGCGAAGATACTCTTTGACATGTACCCTGATCTCGAGGTCGCCTATGAACTTACCGACGAACTCAGACGTATATACTCTTCAACCAAGAAGAAGACAGTTGCGTATACGAAGCTGGCACAGTGGTACAGGCATGTTGAAGAGGCTGCATACGACTCATTCCAGGTTGTGAAGGAAACCGTCTACGAGAACTACCCGGATATTCTCAACTTCTTTGAGAACCGGTCAACTAACGCTTCCGCTGAATCTT
>DCIC01000041.1:0-3569 GCA_002315825.1 Bacteroidales bacterium UBA1736
TTGATTGACACCATCAGACCAAGACTCATACAGGCACCGATAACTTTCACTACAGGAGTGTTGTTCATTAGCGTGGCGAGGTCATTCACAGTCACAAACTCTGTAACCTTGAGCACTTTCTGGCCTTCAGCCTCAGCCTGCATCTCTTCGTAGGCCTTTTGCGCCACAGCTTCTCTCTTTTCTTTACGATATTTGGCTCCGAAGTTATTCTTCTTGCCCTCGTTCATTCGGGCATATGTCTCCTTGACCTGCTTCTGGATCTGCTTCTGCATTTCCTCCTGCTCGGCCTCGGTCATCTCCGGCTTGAATTTGTCGGATCTGTTCTTGCCGCGGGCATTCTTGCCCTGAGGCTGGTTGTTGCTTCGGTTATTGTTGTTATTGGGGCGGTTCTTATCACCCTTTCGTGACTGATTGTCGGCCTCCACTTTACCCACATCGACCTTCTGACTTCCCTTAGCGATGCGCTCTCTTTTCTTGGCGGGCTTTTTCTCAAACTGGGACATATCTATCTTGCCGATTATCTTCAGTCCGCCATCTTCCTTTTTATTATCAGCAGCTGCGGGGGTCGGCACGCTTGCAGACACTTCAGGATTGGCAGGTACATTTTCGGCAATTTCCTTCTCGGGCTCCACTGCGCTATCTTCGGGCTCGGCGATCTGCTCTTCTTCATTTTCAGTCACAGATTCCGTTGCTTGCTCGGGCTCGGGCTCAGGCTCCAGCTCAGGCTCGGGCTCCGGTGCGGGCGCGGGCACAGGCTCGGGTGCAGGCTGAGATTCGGGCTCCGGCTCAACCGAAGGTTCAGTCTCGGGCTCGGGTACAGGTTCCGGTTCAGGCTCAGGCTCAGGTGCGGGTGCGGGTGCTGATTCAGATGATTGAGAAGTCTTGGGTTTCTCCTCCTTATTAAAGATTGAGCTCTTGATGATAGTCTCTCTGACGGGCTCATCCTCCTCTTCCGCCTTCTCTTCCTTCTTGTTATTCTTTTCCAGAATTTCAGTCAACTTGATATCCACCTTCTCAGATGCCTCTTTCATAGCAAGGTCCTTTCCGAACTGCTTGGCAATCAAAGGCAAGAATTCATCAGAAATCTTGGCGTTGGGATTCTCCTCCACTTCTGCGCCCTGCTTTGTCAAGAAGGACACAAGGTCCTGCAAACCGATATTGTACTGCCTGATAATTTTATTCAATCGTATTTCTGCCATATATTACCCCCTGTTTTCATTATTAATCCTCAAATTCAGCCTTGAGAATAGCTATCACCTCCGTAACCGTCTCGTCCTCAAGATCCGCTCTCTTGGCAATATCATCGGGCGAAAGTGCCAGAACGCTCTTTGCTGTATCACAACCTATAGACTGGAGTCTGTCAAGCACCCACTGGTCAATTTCATTGCTGAACTCGCTCAGGAGAACATCTTCCTCCTCCTCATTGAACGAATCCTTGGGAAGCTCCCTCCACACTTCAATCTCACGGCCTACCAGCATACCTGCGAGCTGGATATTGCATCCTCCTCTACCGATACCCTTCTTGACCTCATCGGGCTGCATATACACTTTGACCTTGTCAGAAGGATCGCTGCCGAGGTCCACCGAAGACACGTGTGCAGGATTGAGCGCTCTCTGAATAAGTAGCGAAGGATTGGATGTCCACTGAAGGACATCAATATTCTCATTCCTGAGCTCGTGCACGATACCGAGGATTCGGCCTCCCTTGACACCGATGCAGGCTCCGATAGGATCGATTCTCTCATCATAGGACTCGACTGCCACTTTGGCTCGCTCGCCGGGCACTCTGACAACCTTCTTGATAGTGATGAGACCATCCACGATTTCGGGAACCTCCTGCTCGAAGAGTCTCTCGAGGAATTCGGGAGATGTACGGGAAAGAACAATATAAGGTGTAGTATTGTTCTTCATCTCAACAGTCTTGATAATCGCGCGGACCGTATCGTTCTTCTTGAAGTGCTCACCGGGTATCTGCTCGGACTTGGGGATGTGAAGCTCGTTGCCGTCCTCATCAAGGATAAGGACTTCCTTTGACCAGGTCTGATAGATTTCTCCTGTAAATATCTCACCGACCTTGGCCGAATACTTCTTGAACACGTTGGCCTTCTCTATATCCATAATACGGCCCTGAAGGTTCTGACGGATATTAAGGATTCCACGGCGGCCGAATGCAGAAAGAGGCATCTTTCTGGTGTAGGTGTCACCGATCTCATAATCATCGTCCCCGGTCTCCTTTGCGACTTGCGATGGGGTCATCTCAGCATTGGGATTCTCAACAGTCTCGACAATCTCGAAATTCTGATATATCTCGCAAGTACCCTTGTCTACATTGACGATGACGTCAAAATTGTCAGACGAGCCGAAAGTCTTGGTAATCTGAGTCATAAACACATCCTTGAGCACACCCATCATCACGGGTCTGTCAATGTTCTTCTCTTCCTTGAAGTCCTTGAAGGCCTCAATGAGAGTCACTACTTGTTCTTTTTCCATTATATGTCAATTATTCTATAGTATTCAACAATTCATCAGCCTCGCTCCCGCTGATGCCGGGGGAACTGACGGTAAGAGCATAATCCTCCACATTTCTGTCAAACGCTGCCAGAATTGCACGATGCACATACTCGCAGTCATCAAGCTCAACATCTGCGCCGGTCTTGTCTATGGTAAGCTCAAACACGTTGTCATCGTCATCGAATGCCAAATCACACACAACGCATCCACGCTCTTGGGCAGCCCCTGAAGCCACTTTCATCAATTCTTCACGTTCCATAACAATACTGATTTCACAAAAAAATAGGAACCGCGCGGCCCCTATCTCAATCACGAAGGCAAATTTACCAATTATTTATTAATTTTGCAAAAATCTTTATTACAGTTATCCGAAATGGAATTTACCGCAAAACAACTCGCCACTGTTCTTGGAGGAACAATTGAAGGCAATCCCGACGCAAAAGTTACCTCATTCGCAAAGATCGAGCACGGAAAACCCGGACAGTTGTGCTTTTTCGCAAATCCCAAATACGAGTCTTTTGTGTATGAGTGCAAAGCCGACATTCTGCTGGTCAATTCTGATTTCGTGCCCCAGAAAGAGGTCAGCGCCACAATGATACGGGTCGAGAACGCCTACACGGCAATAGCGCAACTTCTCAAATACGTTTCGGATCAGAAAAAGACATACCGCAGACATAGAAGCCCAAGATGTCACATAGCACTCTCAGCAAAGCTCGGAAAAAGAGTTTCGATAGGAGACTATACGACCATAGGCAAGAAATGCAGGATCGGTGACTGTACAAGGATTTTTGAAAACGTCACAATCGGAGACGGCACTTCTATTGGCTCAAGATGCATCATCTATCCGGGTGTCAGGATTTATCCGGGGATGGAAATCGGAGACAATGTCATACTCCACGCAAACAGTGTGATAGGAAGCGATGGTTTCGGCAACGCTCCCCAACCCGACGGTACCTGGGAGAAGATAGAGCACCTCGGTAATGTAATAATAGGAAATAACGTCGAAATAGGAGCCTGCACCACAGTTGACCGCGCCGAGATGGAGTCCACAATCATAG
>DCIC01000041.1:3728-5183 GCA_002315825.1 Bacteroidales bacterium UBA1736
ACCATCCCCGACCGCACCACAATAGGGGCACAGTCCGGTGTTACCAGCAGTATCAGGAAAGAGGGGCAGACCGTACTCGGATCCCCGGCATTTGACATCAAGCAGTATATGCGCTGTTATGTAAAGTTTAAGCAGTCGGGCAAAGAATAGAATTTGATTCGTATTGAATTATTTCTTACATTTGCTGACTATTAACTTTGTATGACACAAAAGACTCTCAAGAAATGCTACTCGTTTGAGGGCAAAGGTCTCCATACTGGGAAGTATGCGACCATGACTGTAAAGCCCGCGCCCGTTGATACAGGTATCATCTTTAAACGGACTGACGTCGGAAGACACGCGGTCATCAAAGCAATCGCACAGAATGTATCCGACACATCCAGAAGCACATCTCTCACTCAGGACGGTATCACTATCAGGACCGTCGAGCATATTCTCTCCGCGCTGACCGGATTGGGCGTTGACAATGCGATAATCGAAGTGGACAATATCGAGTGCCCTATCCTTGACGGCAGCGCACGCAGATATTCAGTTCTTATTGGCAAGGATGGTCTTGAGGAGCAGGATGCTCCCAGGCACACAATCACAATCAGAGAGCCGATTGAAATAAAAGATGAGGCAAACGGGTCTTTCATAAAAATCGAGCCTTTTGAAGGATCGTCATACGACACGACGGTTGACTTCAACTCACAGGTTCTCGGTGTGCAGACAGCGCATTGGGATTCTTCAATGGATTATATCAAGGAAATCGGAAGTTGCCGCACCTTCGTATTCTTCCACGAGATTGAATATCTTTTCAGAAACAATCTCATTAAAGGAGGCGATGTGGACAATGCGATCGTAATCGTAGAGCATCCTGTTTCAAAGAAGCAGCTCGAGGATCTCAGTAAGTTATTCGGCAAGGAGGAATTGGAAATAACCTCCGGAGGATATCTCAACAACCTTGACCTGCACTTCCCCAACGAATGCGGAAGGCACAAGCTCCTGGATCTTATCGGAGACCTCAGACTCGCAGGAGGTTTCCTCAACGCCAGAATAACAGCATACAAACCGGGTCACACAATAAACACTACTGCCGCAAAAGCCATTTTGACAGCAGCAAGTAAATAATCACATAATGAGCACCAGTATCCATCCTCTAGCAACAGTAAGCCCCAATGCAAAACTGGGAGACAATGTCTCCATCGGGCCATATTGCTTTATTGACGACAACGTAGAAATCGGTGACAACTGCATAATTCATCCGCACGCAGTCATCTATTCATATGTCCATATGGGCAACAACTGCGAGGTATTTCCCGGAGCAGTTGTCGGGGCCATACCTCAGGATCTCAAATATGACGGAGAGGTCACATACGTCAAGATCGGCAACAATGTGACAATCCGCGAATGTGCTACCATCAACAGGGGTACGAAAGCCAGCGGCAAGGGCATCACGACAATCGGGGACAACAC
>DCIC01000041.1:5300-12376 GCA_002315825.1 Bacteroidales bacterium UBA1736
ATCATCGGCGGAGGCACCAAGGCACATCAGTTCAGCCACATCGGAGAGCACGCTATGGTAGGAGGCGCCTGCAAGATCAACAAAGACATACCGCCTTACTCTCTCTGTGGACGTGACCCTATCTGTTACGCGGGAGTGAATATAGTCGGACTCCGCAGACGTGGTTTCAGTTCGGATGTAATCCGCAACATCAAGGACATATACGACACTATCTATTTCCAGGGCCTCAACATCAGTGACGGATGCGCACGAGTGGAAGCCGGCTTCCCTCCCTCTGAGGAGAAGGACAAGATTCTGGCTTTCATCAAAAACTCCAAGAGAGGTATCGTCAAGCCCAATGACACAAACGAAAAGGGCGCCATTGACTAGAGAATGCTTCTGCTGAATACGGCATTTTTCCCTCCTGTGGAATATTTCGCTTTAATTGCAGACGGAATGATAATGTCCGGAGACAAAATCATTCCGTCTGAAGTATTTATTGAAGCGCACGAGAGTTTTCAGAAGCAGAGCTATCGTAACCGATGCAGGTATCTGAGTGCAGACGGAGTCCGGGACCTTCAGGTGCCTATTATCCACGACAGACATCAGATTCCCATTATGGAGGTCCGCGTCGATTATTCTACGCCCTGGGTCATTAGGGCAGAAAGGTCAATCTCGTCAGCCTATGAGTCATCGGCGTATTTCGATTACTACAAGGATGAGCTGCTATCTATTCTGGACAGCAAGCCCGAGAAGCTTTGGGAACTCAATATGAGTATTCTCCGCTTCTTTCTTGACAAAATCGGGATCAGAACTGAAATACGCCCGACCAAGGATTTCACCACGGAGGGGAAATGGGATATACATCCCAAGCGGACAAATACCATCCTGAAAGATATGGGACTGGAGAAGCCATACTTCCAGGTATTCTCCCAAAAGTATGGCTTCATCCCGAATCTATCCATAATGGACCTTCTTTTCAATGAAGGTCCGGACTCGATAATGTTTCTGAAAAAGGTCTAGAATCTCCAGCCGAGCGTCAAAGCGAAATCAAGAATCTGTCTCGAACTCAGGATTTCCATTGATGGGATGGAATAGCCGGTTTCGTCATACATCCCCGCATAAGGCTGGCGGTAAACATCGGTAAATTTTGTGGACCTGAATGCAAAATCGGCAAAGAAATTGCGGGGAGAAGAATAACCTATGCCCACTGACCAACCTGTCGTAGTACCCTTGTCTCTCTCTTTCACGCCATTCCAATAGTAGCATTCCGGAGTATTCTTATAGGTATATCCCCCGCGTATGGCAAACTCAGGGATTATCCTTATTTCCGCTCCTACCCTGAACATATCTGCCGGCATAAGGAAATCTTTGATATCCTTATTGGAATAGTAGAAGTAATCGGTGATGGAAGAAGAATCAATCTCTCTGAAATACATCTGATTGTAAAAAGTCCTCTCCCAATCCACAGAAATGAACCCAAATTGGCCGATGGTATATGCAACGCCGAAATTCATAATCGTAGGTGAAATGAAGCGGTATTGGAAATCATCCGAAGGTGTATATGCGGAACGTCCCTCGTGCATATCATACTCGAAAGAGCTGGACGCCACTATCTGATAGACGTCACGGACTCTGTATGATGTAGGAGTCTGTACTGAAGCGCCAATTCTGAGTCCGGCAATAGGTAGCCAAATAGCCCCGATACGTCCGTAAATACCCGTAGAACGCGCCGAGTATGAATATTTGTATGACATAGAAACGAATCCAAGATCGAAATCCTCAGAGTTCTGAGCATCCTCTTGAACATAGTCAACCATATCATACACCATATAAGGTATTCCCAGATTTACGCCCAAAAAGAGTTTATCCCATAAATTGAAGCCGAAATTGAACACCACATCCTTCTTGTATCCGGTCTCATTCCTCCTGTATGTCTGAGTAATGGGGCCGCCGAGATATACGGAGTAAACATCCTTCGCCTTGTCATATCGGATATTCTCTGCTGCACCGGCGTATTTGTAATTGAAATCATCATATGACTCCACCAGATTGGCCTGCCGAGCCAGAAAATAAGGCCAGCTCGAAGAATTGTACTTGTAGTACGAATCATAATCATCCAGCACATCCGAAGGTAGAGATAATCCATTCGCTCCGACAGCCAGCGCCCCGGTCATCGAGTAATAGTCATTTGTCCCCATTACAGATGAACGTGAGAGGTAATTGTTGGATGTATTGGAGACCAGTCCGAAAGTAAAAGCTTTCAACGCTCCTCCGGCATATGTATCAAAGCGGAATACCACACCCGAACTTGGCATCGCCGCACGGTTCCCCTTCTGATAAGTCGTATTCGAAAGTATGCCACCGGCAACAGGGGTGTATGAAGTCTCCGACATAGAATGGACTATCCCCGGGGTGAAGGCCAGTTGAGAAGAAGACATTACGGCCGAGCCTGCAGGATTAAGGGTAATTGAACCTATATCCCCACCAATGGCTGTCATAGCATTGCCCAATGCCATCGAGCGGGCTGTACCGTAATAATTCTGATCGGAGAAGGTCAGGGCGTCATACATACCCTGAGCATTCAACATCAATGCAGAAGCATAAAAAGCCAATATGAAAAAAAAGATCTTTTTCATTCCACGTAAAAGTTAAAATAGTTAAACTGACCGGACATTAACGTCCACGGCCACCTGCACTGCGGGTAGCTCCACCGCCACCTCCACTGAAGCCGCCTCCGCCGCCGCTGAAACCGCCGCCGCCACTGAAACCTCCACCGCTGCTGTAACCACCGCTTCTTGTGTAACTTCCGCTATTGGAGGGGGCATTGCCGGAAGTGGTACGTGAAGGAGTGCTGCCGCTATAGTTTCCGGAAGAAGATCTGGACGATCCGTTTCCGCTATAATATGAGCTTGACGATGATCTCTGAGATGATCCGCCTGAAGGTCTGACATCAGAGTTGGCTCTATACTGTGTGCTGCCCAAAGGTGTATTCCTACTGTATGATCCTGTCTGACGGGTGGCCCCAGTAGAGGATGACGTCGAGTATGTCCCGGGATTTTGAGACATCCTTGGGGTAGAAGAACTTCCGCTTGTTGTCCTGGGAATGCTCGAGCCGGTGCCATTGACCGTACCGACGCTGCGGGGAGGAGTAGAAGAACTGCTGCGTGAGGCCTGTGCACCCTCGGCTCCCCTTGAAATACGCTGCAACTCTCCGGTGCGCAGATTCGTTCCTTCGGTCACAGCCGACCTTGTAGCTTGAGGTGTAAGTCTGCCGGTTGTACCGCTACCCGATGAATTGCCAGCCGTGGTACGTCCAAACGAAGTACCCGAGCCGCCGCCGGCTCCAAGTGTTGTCCTCACAGGCTGGTTGCCCTGAGCGACACGACCGACCGATCCGGCAGTTCCGCTTCTTCCAATATTCGTTCTGGAACTTCCCGGTGTCGTGCGCCCAGTCTGTCCCATTCCACCTACATTTCTAGCATATCCGCCATTTCTGCTGGAGGCGGGACCATAGAAAGCATCTCTCTCCCTGCCTCTCACAATATGATATGACGGGCCGTACCAACCGGGACCATACCAACCCGGGCCATACCAGCCGGGGCCATACCAGCCGGGGCCGTACCAACCCGGACCATACCAAGGATCCCAATAAGCCCAAGGTCTTCTGTAATACCAAGGGTCCCAATAGGGATGATAATAAGGCCAATGCCCCCACCTCCAATAATCGAACGCGATAGAAGTGAAAACAAACGGAGTGATACAAATCCAAGGGTCAAGAATCGCCACTGTATAAGTGTTGTTTCGGGAAAGTGACCCATTGTCTTTCTTTATATAAAGGGTATCGCTGGCCGATCTGGACGAGTATCCGTTTGAATTCTTTGTCCGCGTGACCAGCGCGTCATCGTTTGGTTCGGTTTTCTGTACCGGACGGACCGACATATTGTTGGTTGTCGGTCTATAGTAGATTCCATCCTGATATCTCTGGCTGGAAGATACCGAGGAGAGCTGCGTAACTGATGCACAAGAAGTCAGCATCAGCAGCGCTGAAACCAAATAAGTGATGTGCTTTTTCATAACCGAATCTCCTATAATATTTATATATTTGTGCAATTTTAACACTTTTACTACGAAATAGCAAAAAGAATACCATGGCAAAAGAAGTAACTTCACGCGCAGAAAATTATTCACAGTGGTACAATGACCTGGTCCTCAAGGCTGACCTGGCCGAGCAGTCCGCTGTCAGAGGGTGTATGGTCATCAAGCCCTATGGTTACGCAATATGGGAAAAAATGCAGGGCATCCTCGACGGGATGTTCAAAAAATCAGGAGTACAGAATGCATATTTCCCACTTTTCATCCCCAAGTCTTTCTTCAGCCGAGAGGCTGAACACGTAGCCGGATTCGCAAAAGAGTGCGCTGTCGTTACACACCACCGCCTGATGAACGATCCCGACGGCAAGGGGGTTGTTGTGGACCCGGATGCCAAGCTTGAAGAAGAGCTCATTGTCCGTCCTACTTCCGAGACTATTATCTGGAGCACGTACAAAAACTGGATCACATCCTGGAGAGATCTCCCTATCATTTGCAACCAATGGTGCAATGTGGTGCGCTGGGAAATGAGGACAAGGCTTTTCCTCAGAACAGCGGAATTCCTCTGGCAGGAAGGTCATACCGCCCACGCCACTTCACAGGAGGCTGAAGCAAAAGCAAATGAGATGGTCCAAGTCTATGCTGACTTCGCACGGAATGTAATGGCGCTTCCTGTCATTGTAGGTCACAAGAGTCCCAACGAGAGATTTGCAGGAGCGCTTGACACCCTCACAATCGAGGCAATGATGCAGGACGGAAAGGCTCTGCAGGCAGGCACATCGCATTTCCTCGGACAGAATTTCGCCAAATCATTCGACGTACAGTTCACCAACAAGGAAGGCAAACAAGAATATGTATGGGCAACATCCTGGGGCGTTTCCACCCGTTTGATGGGTGCACTTATAATGGCTCACGGAGACGACAATGGTCTGGTTCTCCCTCCCGCTCTCGCACCTATTCAGGTCGTGATGGTTCCTATTTATAAGAGTGATGAGGAGAGAGAGGCTCTTCTTGACAAGATGTACGAGGTAAAGAAAGGACTCGAGGCAAAGGGGCATTCTGTCAAGATCGACGACCGTGACACCCTCAGGCCGGGCTTCAAGTTTGCAGAATGGGAGCTCAAGGGCGTGCCTGTCAGACTTGCAATGGGTCCCCGGGACCTCGCAGCCGGCACAGTGGAAGTACACCGCAGAGATACTCTCGAGAAATCAACCGTCCCCACCGAAGGTCTTGACGAATACATCCACGAGCTTCTCGCAGATATCCAGAAAAGCATTTACGAAAAGGCATTCAAGTTCCGCGAGGACAATGTCGAGAAATGTGATTCCTGGGAGGAGTTCAAGGAGAAGATACAGACCGGCAAATTCCTTCTCTGCCATTGGGACGGCACCCCTGAGACAGAACAGAAAATCAAGGATGAGACAAAAGCGACTATACGCTGCATACCTATTGACAGCTTTGTCTGTGAGGAAAAAGGCACTGACATTTATTCAGGCAAGCCATCCGATCGCAGAGTAGTATTCGCAATCTCATATTAAGTAAACAGATATGAAAAGAATATCATTCGTTCTCTGCGCCATCATTATGGTCGCAGAGTTTGGCGCTTACGCCCAGGAAAATCCCGATCAGGAAGCAGCAAAAAAAGCCGCGGCTGATGCATACGCCGCCCTGTCACAAGCTCCGGGAGTAGTGGACAAACCCAATTATTGGAGCACCGCAGCCCTACTGAAGATAGACTTCACCAACACGTCTCTTTCCAACTGGGCGGCAGGAGGATATATGAATGCGACCCTCAAATCCTTTGTGGATGTCAATGCAAACTACAAAAAAGATGATATGTACTGGAACAACCGTCTTCAGTTGGATTACGGATTCCTCTACTCGGCCGACAAGCCTTTTCTCCAGAAAAGCGACGACCGTATATATCTTGAAAGCAAGTGGGGGTATGCGGCAAAGTTCATAAAGAATCTGAACTACTCAGCGCAATACAGTTTCAAGTCTCAGTTTTCAAACAGCTGGACTTATGTCACCCCGGCGATCGAGCACCCTACAAAACAGGACTGGATGGACTTGAGAACTCTAAAATCTGCATTTCTAGCCCCTGCATATACAACAATAGCGCTCGGTATGGATTGGATTCCGACCAAATGGCTCACCGTCAACATCGCCCCGTTGACCGGAGGTTTCACGATTGTCAGGGTCGAATCCCTGAGGCCTACCTACTCGATGCCCAAGAACGAGGACGGAACTTACAAGGGAGCCCGCTTCGAGTTCGGAGCCCAGTTGAAGATGGATGGTAAAGTCAACATCAACAACAACTTCAACTACACAACTCAGCTTGTTCTCTTCTCGGATTATCTGAATCATCCCGAAAATCTGAGAGTCAACTGGGATAACCGTTTCGACTGGAAAGTAGCCAAGTATTTCTCTTTCACCATCACCAGTTACTTGATATATGATGACAAAGTATATATCAAGAACGACAAGGATATTGAGGAATATCCCAACGGAAGAAGAAGAGTACAGTTTATGGAGTCACTCGCATTCGGATTCTCTTATTCCCTCGGAGGCAAAAAATGACAGAGGATTGTTTCAAAGTATCGTTGGACAAACTGACTTCCGGCTCAGAGCTGCTGATTGCCGCAGTGAGCGGAGGTATTGATTCGATGTGTCTGGCCGAACTTTTGACAAAGACTTCTCACCCATTCGTAATGGCCCATTGCAATTTCAATCTCCGCGGGGAGGAAAGCGACGGAGACTTTATTTTTGTCAGGGACTGGGCGGATAGGCACTCCGTCCCCTTTTATTCAAAATCATTCGACACCCTTTCATACGCTGAGTCAAAAGGTATCAGCATCGAGATGGCTGCGAGGGAACTCAGATACGGATGGTTCTCTCAATTATGCAAAGAACTGGGATGCACAACTCTAGCCGTGGCGCATAATGCCAACGACAATGTCGAGACCCTGTTTCTCAATCTTCTGCGCGGCACCGGAGGACGCGGC